>PCTP01000064.1:0-16595 GCA_002770795.1 Gammaproteobacteria bacterium CG22_combo_CG10-13_8_21_14_all_40_8
CCATTTCAATTAACAATGACGATAAGAAAGATTTACAAAATAACCATGTAGATGACCAGACTAGTGAGTTAACAAATGATCCCGCAGTTTTGCTGCCATTTGAGAATATCATTCCCCATCCTTCAAAAATAGCAACTATCGATGATGGTTTAGATAAGATGGGCAATGATTCGACAGCTCCATGGTTGAATCGAGGCAACTCTTTGCCACAAAAAAATATTCCACTTCAAGATTCGTTCGCCCTGTTCCAGGCGCCAGTGCCAGTGAGTAAGGAAGAATTAGCTAAAGTAAATATTTTACAAGGCTCAGCGGGTAAACCATTGGCTAGCGCACAAATTATGGCGGAGAAGGTAATTTCCACTCAGGAACCTGCCAATCATGCCATCATAAAAGATATAGAGCCAGAGCTGAGCAGCCTTTCTGAAGTCTCTGAAAAGACCATAAAAAGTGTATCCCTGGATGAGGATGATCTAGCAAAGTTAATTCCATCAAAAAATTCAGGGGTAGCAAAACTTGAAGCGGGACAAAGCGAACTTATTGATGAAAAAGAGGAACCACTGAGTAAAAAAAGAGATGGACAAATGGAGTTACCAACAGACTTAACCAAAGTACAACAATTTTCCAAGATTACTCAAGCTATTTCAAAAGCCATATTATCTCAAAATTCCCTAAGCAATTCTAATCCTTCGGCCAAAGATCCCGTAGAGTCTTTGGATCCTGTTGGAATGAATGCGAACTTAAAAAAGTTGGATATAAATGGATCAGATTTAACCCAGAGTAAACCGATAAATATCGCAGAAGATACGATGGGGAAAATATTAAAAGACCTTAAATCACTTCATGTGAGTTCTCAGGTTGTGCAATCTTCTGATAAGGTCAAACAGAGTGATTTACGCCCCAATATAGCATCTAAGAGTATCAACCAAAATTATTTTGCTGCTCCTATTAAAAACTTTGTTGAGCCATCCAATGAATCAATTACCAAGACCTTGTTGCAAGATGAAGCAGCGGTTAAAGAAGGGTTTAATCCAATGAAATTAAACCTATCCGTGACCCAAAGGCAAAAAACAGAACTTGATTTTTCTGACGCTGAACAGGATAGCGAAGGGACGGATGAGGTTCTAGTCAGAAAATTGCCAGGTTCGACTGATGTGAAGAATAAAAATGTGAAAACAGACAATAATTCAGTAGAAACAGCCTTCAATCAGCCGGCTAAAGCTTCTCAACAATTTGCTTCCATTTTTGGCTCTAATGAGCAAACAAAAAAGCAAGTTGAAGATAATATAAGTTCTCGGACAGCCAAAGAAACCGTCTTAGGTGAGATAGATAGAGCGACAGATCGCACCGATATCCCCAAATTTTCACAGCATTTAAGCACGATAAAGCAGGCCTCTGCCACAGCCACTCAAATAGAGATCAAACAGAGCATTAACAGTCCCAATTGGTCAAAAGCTTTCGTCGAAAATATGTCGATGATCAGTCTTTCTAAAAAGCAGATGGCAGAAATACGACTGGATCCACCTGATTTAGGTCCAATAAGTGTTAAAATCCATCAACATATGGGAGAAACCACGATACAGTTTCAAGTTCATCATTCTGATGTGAAACAAATGGTGGAAACCAATATAACTAAATTGAGAGATGCATTATCACAACAAGGATTAGACAATGTGAACATTGAATTGAGCCATCAAGAGCAAAGGGAGCAAAAACAATTCACCCCTAACTCTGAAATTCAAGCACGAAGCAACAAATTTGACAATGAAGTCGATTTGGATGACAGTGCTCAGAATGAAACATTGACTCAGACTCATTCAATGTCTAATGTTAATTATTTTGCTTAAAAAATAACCCTTCCGCTTAGAAAGCGATTTAATCACTTTGCGTTTGCTTAAGTCGTTAATTTTCCTATCTTAGATCTTCTGCTATGCCTTTTGAGCTTAAATTGAGAATTATCGACTTCAATACAAAAAATCAATCCAGTCGAGAATACACAATCTAAAGTGTCAATAATTTGACCTGATAATTCAGTGAACAATAAATTCAATGTAAAAAGTTAGATATCTTGTTGATTTCTTGTAAAAAATATTAAGTGGTCTATATTTTGCTTGAGAGAATATTAATTCAAGCTGGAGAACATGTTATGGCTCGTGATGAAGATTTAGAATTAAATGATGATAATGAAAATAACCCAGAAGGGAAGAAGTTCAATAAAAAACCGATCATTATTATCGCGATATTAGTGATTTTAGGGACAGGGATTGGTGTGGGGGCTTACTTTCTTTTAGGTAACAATACTGCGGCCACTTCTACGGAAACAACTGGGGAGGGGGAGCCAACAGTCCCAGATGAGGTGGTAGATAACAAAAAAGCTAAATCAGAGGCCATTTATGTTCCCATCAGTGAACCCATTTTGGTACAGATCCAAGGGAAAAAAAAGGCACGAATGCTTCAGGTTAAAATTAGCTTTTTGGTGAGAAGTTCAGTTGCCGAAGTCGCTACTCAAAAACATATGCCTTTAATCAAAAATAATCTCATTATGTATTTTAGTGCTGCTAATAGTGAAAATCTGGTAACAGCAGAGGGGAAAGTCGCCTTGAAAGATGGAGCACTTAAAGTGGTGCAAGATTTGCTAAAAGAACAAACGGGAAAGATCCAGGTAGAGCAATTATTGTTTACTGGTTTTGTGATGCAGTAACAGAATTTTTGAGGAACTCCAATTGAGTGATTTGCTAAGCCAAGACGAAATTGATGCCCTGCTTCATGGGGTGGATGACGGAGACGTAGAAACAGAAGACGATTTCCGGGCATCCGGTGAGGCTGAGGTCTACGACTTTTCATCTCAAGATCGAATTGTTCGTGGACGCATGCCCACACTGGAGATGATTAATGAACGATTTGCTCGTCATTTAAGAGTCAGTTTATTTAATCTTATGCGTAGGAATGCAGATATTTCGGTTAACGGTGTTCAGATGATCAAATTCTCTGAATATGTTCATAGTCTATTTGTTCCAACCAGCTTAAATATGGTGAGAATACATCCGTTGAGGGGAACAACATTATTTACCCTTGAAGCCAAATTAGTGTTTATTTTGGTGGATAACTTTTTTGGGGGAGACGGTCGTTTCCATGCCAAAATTGAGGGTCGTGAATTTACGCCCACTGAAAGAAGAATTATTCAAATGTTTTTGGACTTGGTTTTTATCGATCTGAAAGAGGCTTGGGCTCCCGTGCTGAATGCGCAATTTGAATATCTGGATTCCGAAGTTAATCCTGCATTAGCCAGTATTATCAGCCCTTCAGAAGTCATTGTGGTGAATAGTTTTACCATTGAGTTAGAAGGGGGAGGTGGCCAATTTCATGTGGCCATGCCTTATTCCCAGCTGGAACCTATTAGAGATAAATTAGATGCTGGTGTTCAAACTGATAGGGATGATGTCGACGAACGTTGGACTCAAGCCTTGCGCGAAGAAATCTTAAGTGCCAATGTAGAAATGAATGCCACTTTATTGAAGACCAAATTAAATTTGAGGCAAGTGCTGGGTATGAAAAAAGGGGATGTAATTCCTGTTGAGTTACCCAAGTCTGTGGTAGTGAGAGCTGGTGGATTACCGAGTTTTAGAGCTAAGTACGGTGTCTCCAGAGGCAATGTTGCATTAAAAATAATTGAAGAAATTGATCGTAAACATATTTTAGCCAATATAGGAGAAGTCGATGAGTGATCCAACAGATAAGGTAAATGAAGATGGTGATTTGGATGCTGATTGGGGAGATGCCATGGCTGAACAGGGGGGGGCAGAATCACAAGCTTTTGATATGGATGAACTCATTGATGAAAATCCTATCAATACCAATTCTAACCACACGCCTTCCGATGCAAAATTGGACGTGATACTGGATATTCCAGTGACGCTATCCATGGAAGTAGGGCGAACCGATATTGCTATTCGCAATTTATTACAACTTAACCAAGGATCCGTGGTGGAATTGGATCGCCTGGCGGGCGAGCCTTTAGATGTTTTGGTCAACGGAACATTAATTGCCCATGGAGAGGTGGTCGTCGTAAACGAAAAATTTGGTATTCGTTTAACAGACGTGATGAGTCCTTCAGAACGTATTAAAAAGTTGCAATAAAATGAAGAACCAAGCGATATTTATTTTATTCAGCAGTTTTTCTCCGGCAATTTTGGCGACAGAAACAGTGGCTGTGCCAAAAATGGATTATTCAGAAATTACGAATATGCTGGGTGGGCTTTTTATCGTATTAACAGTCATCTTTGTGCTCACTTACCTGCTCAAAAAATTGAATCTTTCTGCTCAATTCAATCAGCAAAGTGAAATAAAAATCATCTCTTCACTTTCTTTGAACGCCAAGGATAAATTGATATTGATTCAGGTCGGGACTGAGCAGGTTTTAATAGGTCTTAGTGCACAGGGTATTCAACTGATTAAAAATTTAGAACAACCTATAGACATTAAAAACACACAGGCTATTCCTCAAAACACAGTTTTGTTTTCAGAACATTTAAAGCGATTTTTAACCCCACAAAAAAATCAATCAGAATCACATTTAGGTGAAGGGAAATGAAGACTAAGCTCATTGTTTCACTGTTTTTGCTTTTTGTGATGATGTTGGGCAATGCGCATGCGGCTGATTTAGATTTGCCCGTGTTAACGATTAATTCTATCGATAAAGATACTCAAAATATTTCGGTCAATCTGCAAATATTATTGTTGATGACCGCCCTGTCATTTTTACCTGCAATTTTTATGATGATGACCTCATTCACCCGCTACATTATTGTGTTATCCATTTTAAGGCAGGCGATGGGGATGCAACAAACACCATCATCACAAATACTCATCGGACTCGCATTATTTTTGACATTTTTTACCATGGCACCTGTTTTTAACCAAGTCAATGAAAATGCTATTCAACCTTATTTAAATGATAAAATTCAACTGGTCGAAGCCTATGATAAGGCAATGATCCCAATGAAAGTTTTTATGTTAAAACAAACCCATGTCAACGATCTCAGTTTGTTTTCTGACATTGCAAAAGTAAAAGTCTCCTCGAGTGAACCCGAAACTATTCCTATGAATATTATTGTTCCAGCCTTTGTGACCAGTGAATTAAAAACGGCATTTCAAATTGGCTTTTTATTGTTCATTCCTTTTTTAGTCATTGATTTGGTGATAGCCAGTGTCTTGATGGGAATGGGGATGATGATGTTATCCCCGTTGATTATTTCTCTACCTTTTAAAATCATGTTATTCGTGCTTGTGGATGGTTGGGCTTTAGTCATTGGCGCTTTAGCTAATAGTGTTATTACCTAAATTAAAATGTAAACGAGGTAAATTAAATGACTCCTGAAATTGCGCTTGATGTTTTCAGAACTGCTATGCAACTGGTGGTCATTATCGTGGGTGCCATTTTACTTCCTGGATTAGTGGTAGGATTAATTGTTGCGGTATTTCAAGCAGCCACCAGCATCAACGAACAAACCTTATCTTTTCTTCCTCGATTAGCTGTGACACTTATTACCTTTGCGGTTTTGATGCATTGGATTTTTGAAAAAATTATCTTCTTTACTCAAGATCTCATTCACTCGATTCCTGAACTGATTGGGTGACTCAGATGGAATTTGATGTCGCCACAATTTATCAATCTTTCAACCAACTCATCTGGCCGTTGTTTCGTGTCGCCGCTATGTTGATGGCGATGGTTATATTTGGAACAAGGATGGTGCCTGCAAGAGTGAGAATTGTGTTGTCCATCGCCATTACGTTAATGATTGCACCCAATTTACCAGCGATGCCTGATCTAGATGTGTTTTCGGGTGCGGGTTTTATTACTTTGATAATTCAGTTGGGCATAGGTTTGAGCATGGGGTTAGCCACACGGATTATGTTTGAAACCTTTGTCTTTGGAGGTCATATGATCGCCATGCAAACTGGATTAGGTTTTTCCTCATTGGTTGATCCTGCCAGTGGTGTTCAAGTACCCGTTTTAAGCCAATTTTTTCTGTTAATGGCCACATTGATTTTCCTTGCAGTAGACGGTCACTTATTGATGTTGAAAATTTTAGTAGAGAGTTTTTACAGTTTTCCTGTTGGTGTTGATTTGCCAGTGGTAGAAAGCTTTTGGTCTCTGATAATGTTTGCTAAATGGTTATTCGCTGGTGGCGTTTTGATGGCTATCTCGGCATCTTTATCTTTGCTCATTGTGAATATCACCTTTGGTGTGTTAACCAAAGCTTCTCCTCAATTAAATATTTTCACTATAGGTTTTCCGATAACTTTAATTGCCGGTTTGGCGATTATCTGGTTAACCATGTCAGGATTTTTTACACATTTCCAACAACAGTACCTGCGTACAACCGATATGGTTTGTGTTCTCGCCAAGGTGGAGTGCTAAACCATGGCTGAAGAACAAGCTGGCGAAAAAACCGATGAGGCCACGCCTAAACGGGCGGAAGATGCCCGAAAAAAAGGCCAGATCCCTCGATCTAAAGAACTCACCACGGCTTCTTTGCTCATTTTTGCAGGACTGGGATTAAAATGGACTGGCCCTGGTATGGTTGAAACCTTATTGGATGTCTCTAAAAAAAGTTTTGGTTTTCGAGTTATTCAATCTAATGATGATTGGTGGTTGGTTTCAGTTTTAATGGATTCTGTTGCTGAAATTTTTATAGCGACTATTCCACTCTTTGCGATGCTATTTGTGGCTGCGGCTGTTTCACCGATCATCTTGGGTGGTTGGAATTTTAGTGCTGAATCCTTAGCATTTAAAGGAGATCGATTATCTCCTTTGAATGGCTTTAAAAGAATGTTTGGGATTTCTGCTTTGATTGAGCTGATTAAAGGCGTGGGGAAATTTTCCATTGTTGGAGTGGTCGCTTTCAGTATTTTAAACAAAATGTTTGATGAGTTGCTTTCTCTGGAAACTGAATCTTTGGAGATGGCGATCCAACATGGTCTCTCTTTGGTGTTATTGGCCTTTTTGGGTGTGAGCGCCTCCTTATTGATGATTGTTGCCATCGATGTGCCCTACCAAATATGGAATCATAACAAAGAATTAAAAATGACCAAGCAAGAAATTAAGGATGAGTACAAGGATAGTGAGGGGCGTCCTGAGATTAAGTCAAAAATCCGTCAACAACAAAGAGCTATGGCACAGCGACGAATGATGTCAGAAATTCCCACGGCTGATGTCATTATTACCAACCCAGATCATTATTCTGTGGCTTTGAAATATGAAGATTTTGGTACTAGAGCTCCTGTGGTGGTTGCCAAAGGTGTTGATATTATCGCTTTTAAAATACGAGAGATCGCAAGGGCACATAATATCACGATTGTCCAAGCGCCACCTTTAGCGCGATCGATTTATTACACCACGAAGTTGAATCATGAAATCCCCAATGGTTTGTTCTTAGCGGTTGCACAGGTTTTGGCTTATGTTTACCAGCTAAATACCTATGAAAAAACAGGTGGTAGAAGACCACAACTGAATGACAACATACCCATTCCTGATGATCTCAGTTACTAGGTGAATTTATGGCAGATGTAATGGCATTAACCAAAAAGCAATTTAAACTCTCTGGTTTAGGGACTCCCATCGTACTGTTGGCAGTTTTGGCCATGATGGTTTTGCCAATGCCCCCTCTTTTTTTGGATCTGATGTTTACTTTCAATATTACTCTGGCTTTAGTGGTTGTGTTAGTGACAGTTTATACCAAGCGTCCAGTAGAGTTTGCTGCCTTTCCTACGATTTTATTGGTTACTACTTTACTGCGTTTGTCCTTAAATGTGGCTTCAACTCGGGTGGTGTTACTGGAAGGACATCAAGGACCTAGCGCGGCTGGTCATGTGATTGAATCTTTTGGATCGGTAGTGGTGGGTGGCAATTACGCAGTGGGTTTAGTGGTTTTTGCCATATTAATTTTAATCAACTTTGTGGTGGTCACCAAGGGTGCCGGCAGAATTTCTGAAGTGAGTGCGCGTTTTACTCTGGATGCTATGCCAGGAAAACAAATGTCTATTGATGCAGATTTGAATGCAGGTCTTTTAACCCAAGAAGCAGCCAGTGCCAGGCGTGAGGAAATCGCGATGGAGGCTGATTTCTATGGTGCCATGGATGGTGCCAGTAAATTTGTACGAGGCGATGCTGTAGCTGGTGTCATGATCCTTTTTATTAATATTTTGGGTGGAGTGGCTATTGGCATGGGGCAACATGACTTGGACTTCTCAACGGCCATTCGATTTTATGCATTGTTGACCATTGGTGACGGCTTAGTGGCGCAGATCCCCTCTTTGCTGCTTTCTACGGCTGCAGCGATAATGGTGACTCGTCAAAATGTGGATCATGACATAGGTGAGCAAGTGATTGGGCAAATGTTATCGGATCCCAGAGCATTGTATATCTCTGCTCTCATTATGGGGATGTTAGGAATTATTCCAGGCATGCCCCATGTAGCATTTTTGGGTTTGGGATCGGTTGTAGCCGTTGGAGGCTATTTTATTAACAAAAGTAAACAGGATAAAATTGATGATGCCGAGTTGGTGGCAAAAAAAGCTGAACCAGCGCCCAAAGACACTTCCAATGAATTGAAAGAGTTAAGTTGGGATGATGTAGAACCCGTTGATCCTATTGGCTTAGAAGTAGGCTATCGTTTGATTCCGATGGTAGATAAGGCACAAGATGGAAAACTCATGTCTCGCATTAAAGGCGTACGTAAAAAGCTATCTCAAGAGCTGGGTTTTTTAATATCTACAGTGCACATCAGGGACAATCTAGAATTATCGCCTAATGGCTATCGTATCAGCCTTATGGGCGTTCCAACTAGCGAAGCAGAGGTTTACCCTGATAGAGAATTAGCGATCAACCCGGGCCAGGTTTTTGGTCGATTGGAAGGGATTGCCACAAAAGATCCTGCGTTTGGTTTAGAAGCCTTTTGGATTTCTCCTGATCAAAAAGAACAAGCTCAAACCCTTGGCTATACAGTGGTTGATGCCAGCACTGTCGTGGCAACTCATTTAAGCCAATTATTACAAGATCATGCGGCCAGTCTGTTGGGTCATGAAGAAGCTGAGCAGATCCTTAAACGTTTAGCCGTTAGCGCGCCTAAGTTGGCAGAAGAATTAGTACCGGGTGCGTTACCATTGAGTATCCTGGTTAAAATTCTCCAAAACTTACTCTCCGAACATATTCCGGTGAGAGATATCCGTACAATCGCCGAAACCTTGGCGGAGTATGCGCCTAGAAGTCAAGATCCTGACGCTTTAACTTCTCAAGTTCGTGTGGCATTAGGTCGTATGATCGTGCAAACAGTGAGTCCTGGCGTGGAGGAGATGCCAGTTATTACCATAGAACCCTCATTGGAACAAATATTGCAGAAATCTATTCAAGTCTCTGGAGCTGAGGGGGGAATTGAACCCATGTTGGCAGAAAAACTTCAGCAATCTTTGAAAGATGTGGCGCAAAAACAGGAGATGGAAGGGCAGCCTGCGGTACTTTTGGTCAATCCAGCCTTGAGATTATTGATGGCAAGATTTTCCAGGTATGCTGCACCTAATATGCATGTGCTTTCATACCATGAAATACCAGACAACAAACAAATTCGCATTGTTGCCACCGTAGGTCAGTAATTAGAGAAGAAGTGCAGTGGTTTTAAAGTGAATAGCAATTCAAAAATGATAGATATTGAGGTTTGACTATGAAAATCCGACGTTTTTTTGCAAAAGATATGAGAACCGCCTTATCTCAAGTGAGCAAGGAATTAGGTGCAGATGCCGCTATTTTATCCACCAATAATGTGAATGGTGGTGTTGAAATTGTTGCTGCAACGGATTACGAGCAAGCATTAGTACAAGCCAGAAAACAAAAAGATTCACAGCAGGAAAGCCAACAAAAAAACCTTCAACAGAAGGAGCAAAACCAAGATTCAGAAATTACCCAAGATCGAGTCAGTTTAAGTCAAAGAGCAAGTCACAGCGCTAGTTCGTCAAACATAAATCACCCTACAACCCCTGGACAACCCATGGTGAAGGAATTGCCACAAATACCTAACTCACAGATGTCACAAAGCATGTTCAAAAATAATAGAGCAAGCCACCAAGAAAATGGTCAGCTCAATCATTTCAAAGAAAGCATCGCAGATAGTTTGTCCAAAAAAGGTGCGTTAGATTGGGGACAAGATCCGGTGATTACTGGTGTTAAGCATGAATTGGAGCTTTTGAGGGGGTTGCTACAAACTCAATTGGCGGACTTATGTTGGACACGTAAGATGGAAACCAACCCTGTGAATGTGGAAATTATGCGACGTTTGGTCAGTATGGAGCTGCCAGTGTTACTTGCAGAAGCTTATGCCACCAAAATTAAGGAAGAAGAGATCGGTGAGGCTTGGTACAAGGTTGCGGCTCTATTGGCCCATGATATTGCCATTTCTAAGCTAGATCCCGTGGATCAGGGCGGTTGTTTTGCGCTTGTTGGGCCAACAGGGGTCGGAAAGACCACCACTGTTGCGAAATTGGCTGCGTTGGCGGCTTTAAAATATGGCCCTGAATCCGTTGCGATGATTTCCACAGATAGTTATCGCATTGCAGCACATGAACAACTTAAAATTTATGGGCAGATATTAAATGTACCCGTTATTTCTGTATCCAATGCCGATGAGATGGCGCAGACTTTAGAGCACTTTTCTAATCGGCGTTTGATCTTGATTGACACTGCCGGTGTTGGTCAACGTGATCAGCGGCTTGCGGAACAAGTGAGTTGTTTGACTGGGGTTGAACAACAAATACAAAATATTTTAGTGTTATCTGCTACGGCTCAAATGTCCGTTTTAACTGAAACAATTCAAAGATTTGGGCAGTTAGTGTTAAAAGGAACTATATTAACTAAGTTAGATGAGACAACGAGTTTGGGACCAGTGATCACCACATTGATCAGGACAAAACTACCCTTAAGCTTTATCACTGATGGACAAAATGTTCCTGACGATATCCATGGAGCCAAATCACATCAAATCATTGCCGATGCGATTTCATTAGCCAATCGTTATCCTTTAGAAAAAGATGAGGAATGGAAAATTGCTCAAGGTTTATCTCCACTAAAAAGAGTGAGCTAAAGTTGAATACCACTGACCAAGCCACAGGGCTGAGGCAACGACATATGACAAAACCCGTGAAAGTAATTTCAGTAACTGGCGGAAAAGGTGGTGTGGGGAAAAGTAATTTATCCCTAAATTTAGCTATTTCTATGGCAATGGAAGGTAATCGTGTCATGTTACTGGACGCAGATTTGGGTTTGGCCAATATTGATGTGATGTTGGGATTACAAGTGAAGCGTAATTTATCTCATGTTATCAAGGGAGAATGTGAATTAGTTGATATTGTGATTAAAGGACCAGAAGGTATATCTATTGTTCCTGCAGCATCTGGCACCCAATCCATGGCCAGCTTGAGCGAAATGGAACATGTGGGATTGATTCGAGCTTTTAGTTCTCTTAGCGAACAAGTGGACACCTTAATCATAGATACGGCTGCAGGTATATCAGATAACGTGATCAGTTTTACCTTAGCCAGTCAAGAGGTGGTGGTCGTGGTTTGTGATGAACCTACCTCTATTACAGATGCTTATGCTTTGATGAAAATACTCAATTGCGAGCATGATATTTATAAATTTAGAATTTTGGCGAATATGGTACGTTCTCCTCAAGAGGGCAAGAATGTTTTTGCCAAGTTATCTGCTGTCACTGAGCGCTTTCTAGATGCGACACTGGATTATATGGGATCAGTTCCTTTCGATGAAAACGTACGTAACGCGACGAAAAAACAGAAGGCTTTAGTTCAACTTTTCCCGCGTTCTCCCGCTTCAGTTGCTATTCGGCAAATAGCGAAAAAAATGCATGACTGGCCTAAGCCTATCTCTGCATCGGGCAATATAGAATTCTTTATGGAAAGATTGGTAAGAGGAGCTTTGGGATAAGATGTTAGCTGGTGGTATTGCTATGTACAACAATCAACAAAGCCAACAACAATTGGTTATACAGCATGCTGGATTGGTTAAGCGTATTGCTCTACATGTTCTGGGCAGGCTGCCTGCTAATATACTACTGGATGATTTGATTCAGGCGGGTATGCTAGGGTTATTGGAAGCTTCGAGTAAATTTGATCAAACTAAAGGTGCTAGTTTTGAAACCTATGCGGGTATTCGTATTCGCGGCTCAATTATTGATGAAGTGAGACGAGGAGATTGGGCGCCGCGCTCGGTTCATAAAAATGGACGCCACATTGCCAAAGCCATCAGTGAAATTGAACAGAGAACAGGACAAGATGCCAAGGATGAAGACGTAGCCAAAGAATTGGGTGTCGATGTCGATCAGTATCATCAAATGGTTAAAGATGTGTCTAATGTCAGGCTAATTGGTATTGAGGATGCTGGGCTAGATGAAGAAAACTTAGGAATATCCGGTGAAAATGACGGTAACCCTTTAAAAAACGTCTATAATTTAGATTTTAAAGAGACATTGGCTCAAGAAATTGACAAATTACCAGAAAGAGAAAAATTAACCATGGCTCTCTATTATGACGAAGAACTTAATTTAAAAGAAATAGGTGCTGTGTTGGGTGTAAGTGAGTCAAGAGTGTGCCAATTACACGGACAGGCACTCAGTCGATTAAAATCTCGGCTGAGTGACTGGAATTGATTTTAACTTAAACTATGCTTGTTGTAGAATGCTTTGTACTTTAACAAGTCTGGCGTAGCGATTTTGATACGACCAATAAGGTAGAAAATATAGCCTGGAGGTTACTTTGGATAAAAACATGAAAATTCTTGTAGTGGATGACTTCTCAACCATGAGACGCATTATTAAAAACTTACTACGAGATCTAGGGTTTACGAATACCGTTGAGGCAGATGATGGTAATACCGCTTTACCTATACTCAAGACTGGTGGAATTGATTTTCTGGTGACTGATTGGAATATGCCTGGTATGCAAGGTATAGAATTGGTGAAACAGGTGAGAGCTGTTGAGGCAATAAAATCCTTACCTATTTTGATGGTAACCGCAGAAGCTAAGAGAGAACAAATTATCGAAGCTGCTCAAGCGGGTGTCAATGGCTATATTGTTAAGCCCTTCACTGCGGCCACCTTGAAAGAAAAGATTGATAAAATCTTTGAGCGTATTAATGGTTAGATTTTTTTGGGATTTTGTTGAAAAAACGGGGCATTGTCTGCAATGAGTCACGAGCAAACTATAGAACAAGTGGAGGCAATGTTGATTCATCTCAAAGAAGGTGATTCCGCTAAAGCCGAGGAAATCTACAAGTCTATCAATTTGGCTAAAAAGAGCACCAATGCTGATCTGTTCAGTGAAATTGGCAAGCTGACCAGAGAGTTACATGATGCACTCACTAATTTTAAATTAGATGCGAAAATTTCTGATTTAGCAGCACATGATGTACCAGATGCCAAAGATCAGCTCGAATATGTGATTAAAATGACGGACGATGCCGCCAATAAAACCATGGATGCGGTAGAGACCAGCATCAGCTTGTCAGCAGACTTTAAAAACTCCTCGGAACATCTTGTTGATTTTTGGGGAAGAATTCAGAGAAAAGAGATAAAACCAGGGGAATTTAAAGTTTTTTTCGATGAAGTTGGCGATTTCCTTATAAAAATCGGTTCAGATGCCGATAGTATTAATCATCTGATGAACGAAGTGTTACTCGCTCAAGGTTTTCAGGACTTAACTGGGCAGGTAATTAAGCGAGTGATTACTTTAGTGAAGGATGTAGAGGAAAGTTTAGTCCATACCATCAAAATGTTTGGACAACTAGATGATTACAAACAAGCTTTGGTTGAAGAAAAGAAATCAACACCGAGTGTTCACGGCCCAACTATTGATGCTGAATTTCGAGCGGATGTCGCATCAAGTCAAGATGATGTAGATGACATACTTTCTAGTTTGGGTTTTTGAGGAATTATAGATGGCGTTAGATGCTGATGAAGAAATCCTACAAGACTTTTTAATTGAAGCGACAGAAATATTGGATTCTTTGTCCGAGCAATTAGTAGAGCTTGAAAATAATCCAGAAGACAAGGATCTTCTAAACAGCATTTTTCGTGGATATCATACCGTTAAAGGCGGCGCAGGCTTTTTAGGACTAACAGCCTTGGTTGACGTCTGTCATATCGCCGAAAATGTGTTTGATCGCTTGCGTAACGGCGAACAGGTTATTACCCCAGAGTTGATGGATGTTTCATTGAAAGCTTTGGATGCTGTCAACGAAATGTTTCAGCAAGTTAAGTCTGGTGAAAATCCAGAGCCAGCTGCACCAGAAGTTATTGCAGCACTACAAAGATATTCGCATCATATGGATGATATGCCAGATGTAGAAGATTCAAGTGATCATGAAGAAATAGCTGATGAAGAAGACTCCATGGAAGATGAGTTTGATGAGCTTTTTGAAACCAATCAGCAAGCGATGACTGATTCTGCCGAAACTGAGTCAAATGGCTCAAATGATGAAATGTCAGAAGCTGAGTTTGATGCATTATTAGATGAATTACATGGAACGTGTGCAGTAGCATCAACGCCAAAAAATAATCCAGTTGCCAAAGTAGAAGAGAACTCAGACGATGCAATTGATGAAGATGAGTTTGAATTACTATTAACCCAACTCCATGGAAGTGGAGCACCAGGTACTGATCAAAGCAAAACATCGCCACCCGTTGCTGCTAATAATGACAGTATTTCTGAAGATGAATTTGATTCACTTTTAGATGAGCTTCAAGGATCTGCTCAAGATAAAAAAGAAACCAAAAAAGCCATTGAGTCAAAAGCGCCAGTCAATTCAGAAGCCTCCGATTCAATTGATGATGACGAGTTTGAGGCATTGCTCGATTCTCTTCATGGAAAAAAACAGGCACCGAGTAAATCGATTGAGTCTCCAGCAGATGCTAAGGATACTAAAAAAGCGCCATCTAAAGCGGTTACGCCTAAAGCTGCTGCAGCGCCTAAAGCTGCTGCAGCGCCTAAAGCTATCACGCCTACCCCCAAGACTCCTGTACCCATAGAGTCTAAACCACCGAAAAGGCCCTCTGCGACTCCTGCACAAAGAGTTACAGCTAACACAGAATCTACTGTTCGGGTTGATACAAAGCGTTTAGATGACATCATGAATATGGTGGGTGAGTTAGTGTTAGTGAGAAATCGCTTGATTAGCCTGGCACAAAGCTATTCCGACGAAAAGCTTTTAAAAACCATTTCAAATTTAGACATAGTCACTGGTGATCTGCAAGGGGCTGTGATGAAAACTCGTATGCAACCGATCAAGAAGGTTTTTGGTCGATTCCCTCGGGTGGTACGAGATTTAGCGCGAAATCTCAAGAAAGAAATGACGCTACAGCTTATTGGTGAAGAAACAGATCTGGATAAGAATCTTGTTGAAGCTCTGGCTGATCCCTTGGTGCATTTAGTGAGAAATTCAGTTGATCATGGCATTGAAATGCCTGATGTGAGAGAGAAAAAAGGAAAAGATAGAGTCGGTATGATTACCCTTGCAGCGGCACAAGAGGGCGATCATATTATGCTGAGTATTAAGGATGATGGTGGAGGGATGGATTCAGAAGTGCTGAAAAGAATTGCTGTGAATAAAGGATTGATGGATCAAGAAGCCGCAGATAGGTTAACTTTAACAGAATGCTATAATTTAATTTTCATGCCCGGATTTTCCACCAAAACAGAAGTGTCCGATATTTCTGGAAGAGGTGTGGGAATGGACGTGGTTAAAACCAAAATCACCTCCTTAAATGGTACTCTGCTTATCGATTCTGAACTTGGTGTAGGTACCACTATTTATATTAAAGTCCCACTGACCTTGGCTATTTTACCTACTCTAATGGTGACTATAGGCAAACAAATATTTGCATTTCCTTTGGCCAGTGTGAGTGAAATTTTCCATTTAAATTTAAGAAAAACCAATGTCGTAGATGGTCAATTAACTATTATTGTGAGAGGGAAGGCGATCCCCTTATTTTATTTAGAAAAATGGCTTATCAACAACTCTCATGGTCATGAGCAAAAAACAGAAGGTCATGTAGTGATTTTTCAGGTTGGCACCAAAAGAGTCGGCTTCGTGGTAGATGCTTTATTGGGTCAAGAAGAAGTTGTGATCAAACCTTTGGGGGTTATTTTACAAGGTACACCAGGTATGGCTGGGGCAACTATCACCAGTGATGGCAGTATCGCTTTAATTCTGGATGTACCGAATCTTCTTGCTCATTACTCCAAAAGGTAGAGAACATTTTGATTTTTTTTATGATGAGTGGCTGTTGATACTGGTTATTTTTTGCGTACTTAATGGCTCTAATCATACAACATTCAAAGGTATAATTAATGCCAATCCGAGTTCTGGTTGTAGATGACTCCACATTTTTTTGTCAGCAATTAATCCATATACTCAATTCTGATCCTGCCTTAAAAGTGATTGGTGTTGCGCAAAATGGACGTGAAGCTATTCAAAAAATCGAACAACTCAAACCAGATGGCGTGACGATGGATGTCGAAATGCCGGTGATGGATGG
>PCTP01000064.1:16622-17583 GCA_002770795.1 Gammaproteobacteria bacterium CG22_combo_CG10-13_8_21_14_all_40_8
TTTGAAGGAGCCAAGCTGACCTTAGATGCACTAGATGCTGGGGCAGTAGATTTTCATTTAAAAAGTTATGAATCATTAAACGCAAAAAATACTGCAAGTTCTCGACTATTAATTGAAAAAATAAAAACAGTGGCTGGCGCCAGGGCACAATCTTTTGCTAGTCATTCCACATCGGCCCCGTTAGTAACTCCACCATATCAAACACCTAGCTACTCAGAAAGAACTCAATCGGCCAACCCTTGTCGTCAAAATAGATCAATAGAGTCAAAAGATAATCGTTCAGATAGGGCCAGCATCAGGCCTGAAAATCCTCGGCCACGACCTCCGTCTCCTAGAGCAACTAGAATAAGCGGTGCCTACAAAATTTTGATTATTGGTGCATCAACAGGTGGCCCGGTGGTTGTTCAGAAAATTTTACAAAATCTACCACAAAATTTTCCCATACCTATTTTAGTGGTACAGCATATGCCCGCGACATTTACTGGGGCCTTTGCATCCAGATTAAATGGCTTATCCCCTTTAAATGTCAGTGAGGCTAGGGACGGACAAAGTTTGAAAGCTGGTGATGCGCTAATTGCTCCTGGCGGAAAACAAATATATTTTGAAGTCGTGGGTGGCAACGCCATGGTTAAAGTAAGAGAAGCTGATCCACGTGTGAATTATCAACCTTGTGTTGATGTGACTTTTGCTTCTGCTTCTAAATCTTATGGGGGACAAGTTTTTGCGTTAGTTCTGACAGGCATGGGTGCTGATGGTAAGGAGGGTGCAAAACTACTAAAACAGAAAGGTGCTACTGTATGGGCACAAAATCAAGCAACCTGTGTTGTTTATGGTATGCCAATGGCTATAGTAAATGCAGGATTGGCCGATAAGGTGCTAGCAGGTGATGAATTTAGTGGGGCTATATTAAGGGAGCTTTGTTTTTGAGATACAAACCAGACATTCTGAGTATTATTGGATT
>PCTP01000168.1 GCA_002770795.1 Gammaproteobacteria bacterium CG22_combo_CG10-13_8_21_14_all_40_8
GCGCTGCAAATGGCCAAGCCTGAAACGCCCATTTTAATTAAAAACAACAAGGCTTTTCATCAGTTATTGCTGGAAGGCGTGAAGGTTGAATATTCGCCCTCAGCCTCGGCTCCTCTCCCAGAGGGCGAGGGTGGCAAGAAAGTTGATTATGTCAGCTTGATTGATTTTGCCAAAGTGTCTAACAATCAATTTTTAGTGGTTAACCAATATACGATTGCTGGTAGTAAAGGCATGCGTCGCCCAGATGTGATTGTATTTATCAATGGCTTGCCTATAGCCGTGCTGGAGCTGAAAAACCCTGCGGATAATAACGCCGATATCTGGTCGGCGTACCAGCAACTGCAAACTTATAAAGATGAAATTTCCGATCTCTTTATCTTTAATCAGGCGCTGGTGGTGAGCGATGGCTTAACCGCCAGAGTCGGTTCACTGACGGCGAATAAAGAACGCTTTATGCCCTGGCGCACAGTGAATAGCGAGGATGATAAACCCCTGTTTGAGTACTGTCTGGAAACCCTGGTTAAAGGCTTTTTTAGACCCGATCTCTTGCTGGATTATATCCGTCACTTTATTTTGTTTGAGCAAGATGGTGACAAAACCATCAAAAAAATTGCGGCTTATCATCAGTTTCATGCGATAAGAGAGGCGGTAAAAGCCACTGTGATTGCGTCCCAACGCAATATGGTTGGTGTAACGCAAGAACCTCGCGCAAATTATGCCAGTAACGTGGTGGCAGGTTCGGGAAAAGCCGGTGTAGTTTGGCACACTCAAGGATCGGGAAAATCAATCTCGATGGTGTGTTATGCAGGAAAACTATTAGCTCAACCTGAAATGAATAATCCAACCATTGTTGTGGTGACCGATAGAAATGATTTGGATGGTCAGCTATTTAATACTTTTAGTATGGCGTCGGAAACTTTAAAACAAACACCAGTACAAGCGGGTGATCGCGATGAGTTACGCGATATTTTAGCGTCTCGTCAGGCTGGCGGGATTATTTTTACCACAGTGCAAAAATTTGCATTATTAAATGAAGAAACAAGCCACCCCATCTTAAGTCAACGGCATAATATTGTGGTGGTCAGTGATGAAGCTCATCGTAGTCATTATGGTGATAAAGCGAAGTTTAATACTAAAACCGGTAAATATACTTTTGGATATTCAAAACATTTACGCGATGCATTACCGCAAGCTTCATTTATTGGATTCACTGGTACACCGATAGATTCTGCTGACAAAGATACTCGCGCGGTATTTGGCGATTATGTTTCTATTTATGATATTCAAGATGCCGTGGATGACGGCGCGACTGTGCCCATTTATTATGAATCGCGTCTTGCCAAACTCGATATTAAACAAGCAGAAATTGAAGCCCTTAATGATGATGTTGATGAAGTTATTGAAGATGAAGAAGATGTCGCTTCACGTGAAAGTACTAAATCGAAATGGGCCGCTTTAGAAAAATTGGTGGGAAGTGAACCACGCATGCAACAAGTTGCCAAAGATTTGGTATTACACTTTGAAAGCCGTATTGAAACCATGCAGGGTAAGGGCATGATTGTTTGCATGAGCCGCGAAATTTGTGTGGATATGTATAATGCCATAGTCGCGATTAAACCTGAGTGGCATGATTCAGATGTAACTAAAGGTGCGATCAAAATTGTGATGACGGGTTCAGCGTCAGACAAACAGAAATTACAACCATACATTTACAATAAAGAAACCAAAAAGCTGTTTGAAAAACGATTTAAAGACATTAACGATCCACTGCAATTAGTGATAGTGCGTGACATGTGGTTAACGGGGTTTGATGCGCCAAACTGTCACACTATGTACATCGATAAACCAATGAAAGGACATAACCTGATGCAGGCTATCGCTCGGGTTAACCGAGTGTTTAAAGACAAACCCGGCGGTTTAGTGGTGGACTATATTGGTATTGCCAATGAGCTAAAGCAGGCATTAAAAACTTACACTGGCTCTAATGGAAGAGGTAAGCCAACTCACGATTCACATGAAGCTTATGCAAAATTAATAGAAAAAATGGATGCTATTCACGGATTAATGCATGGCTTTGATTACACTAGTTATGAAACCAAGGCTTTACAGTTACTACCGGGTGCAATAAACCATATTTTGAGTATCCCTAATCCTGGCTCGGGAAAGTTAGACGGTAAAAAACGCTTCTTGGATCTAATGGCCGAAGTGAATACCGCGTTTACTTTGTGTAGCACTCTGGATGAAGTGGAGCCGATAAAAAAAGAAATAGCATTTTTAGGCGCGGTAAAAAATGGTATTAGCAAATTTACCACTATTGATAAGCGTCGAACCGATGAAGAAAAAAATTCCGCACTAAAACAGATAATCGATAATGCGATTATTTCAGAAGGCGTGGAAGATATTTTTAAGTTAGTCGGATTGGATAAACCTAATATTGGTTTGCTGTCACCAGAATTTATGGAAGACGTGGCTAACCTTAAAGAAAAAAATCTCGCCGTCGATCTGTTAGAACGATTATTACGCGATGAAATTAAAGCCAGAATGAAAACGGATGTGGTTTCTGAAAAAAAATATTCCGATCGGATTTTAGAAACCTTAAGAAAATATCATAATCGTGCCATTGAAACCGCTCAGGTTATTGAAGAGCTGATCAAAATGGCGAAGGATATGGCTGCCGATGCTGAACTTGCCGAAAAGTCAGGTTTAAATTCAGATGAAATCGCTTTCTATCGAGCACTTATACAAAACGAAAGTGCGGTTAGAGAGTTGGGAGATAATAACCTGAGGGAATTAGCTAAGTTTGTTACTGCTCAACTGAGAAAATCAACAACTGTTGATTGGCAGGTGAGAGAAAGCGTGAGAGCTAAGCTGAGAAACTTAATTAGGCGAGCATTACGGCGTTGGAAATATCCACCAGACAAATCCGATGAAGCGATTGAACTGTGTTTAATGCAAGCAGAGGTATTGAGTGAGAGTTGGGCCAATTGAAAACACGCTATCATCTTACCTTTTTTCCAAACCATTTAGGCTATATTTCAGTTTTTTAAAACTGATACATATTCTCTGCCTGCCCCCTTGAAAAGGTTCTACAAGGGGGTCGTTTGGCGTCCTACTATTCTTTAGTTTGGGTGGGAGATTCGTCAGAAGTCTTTTCCTTATCAACCTCTTTTTTAGTGAGTCTGGTATTTTTCTTCGGCCTTGGCCTGAAAAAAACCGCACCAGAAAAATCCTTCCATATCCAACCGAGCCATTTAATCAAGGAAAAGCTTAGCCAGGTGGCCCAAAGCAACATCAATCCTTTATACACCCAGATTGGAAGACTAAACAGAGTGGTTTCCCCTAGTGAATCATTCCCTCTATCAAGAAACCAAATCAGATGATGACCATACGAACCATTACCTATCACGCCCATATCGGGGGTTTGTAATAATCCATGGGGCACCGCAAACACTAACGCAAACACAGCTGAAATTGTAGAGCCTAGGATAAGCCAGTTGGTTAATATTGAGTTTTGAAAACGTTGAGGCTCTTGCTGACGACGCCATTGACTCCCCAGTAACCAAGCTGCCACTAAGGCCATTGCCGGCCAAGAAAAGGTGCTCATTCCTAAGCCCAAGATAA
>PCTP01000270.1:0-9775 GCA_002770795.1 Gammaproteobacteria bacterium CG22_combo_CG10-13_8_21_14_all_40_8
CGCCTCTATCGGCTTCAACCACAGGAATATCACCGGTGGCAAGCAGATGATGTGCTTTTCCTGCCTGTCCTTGAGTGAAAACCGGATCATGTTCCACCCACCAAATTTCATCGGGCGTTTCAGCATTACGCTGATCGGTAAAATATTTCATAGCTTCCCATACGGGAATGTAGGATTGGCGTCCTAAATAACGTTGATAAAGTATTTCGGAAAAGTTCATATAACCCATCTCACTGAAACTCCAGAAGCCATAGTATGTGTATTACAGCACAAACCTATAGATAGATAAAAAATGAAAAGTGGCACCAGCCAATACAAACAAATGCCATATGGCGTGATTGAATGGGATTTTTTTTATGGCATAAAAAATAGCACCAAAGGAATAGGCCAGTCCACCATATATCAATAAATAGAGGCCCTCACTAGGTACTTTAGCCATTAATTCTTTGGAAGCAATGACCATAAACCAACCCATCAATAAATAAGTAAAAAGAGAAACCTTGGGATATTGATGTCCAAAATAAACCTTAAAGAATATCCCAAAAATGGCAACAGTCCAAATAATAAGCATCAATATGGTTCGCCAGTTTCCATCAAAACTCACCAACAAATAAGGGGTGTAGGTACCCGCAATCAGGAGGTAAATTGCACAATGGTCGAGGGTTTTCCACAAAGCACGTTGAGTGGGAGACTTTAAACTGTGATAAACCGTTGAGGTCAAAAACAACAACACCAAACTAGAACCATAAATCAAAGCACTATAAAGTTTAATGCCATTCTGCGCATGCTTAGTTTGAAGTATCATCAGTATCAAAAAAACCACTGCACATATCAATCCCAGTCCATGACTTAAAACATTCCAGAGATCTTCAGTCTTTGAATAAGAAGATGGGGCTATTTTTGGCAAGACAACTGATGGTGTTTGAGGTTCTAAATTACGAATCATGAGAGTTAATCAAGAATAAAATAATGTTCTATGTTAACAGAGTTAAAAAAATTTCCTAGAAATGAAGTTAGAAATACTCATAAATGAATCTTATTCTGCTATAACGGTTCGGTTTCGGCCTTCATTTTTGGCTTGATATAAAGCATTATCGATTTTTTTAAAAATATTGTTGGCACTTTCCATTTTATCCACAAAAAAGACCCCCTGACTAATGGTGATCGAAATTGATTCTCGTCCCAATAATATTTTCATTTTCTCGGTCACATGACGAATTTTTTCAGCTACAACAATTAAGTGTTCTTGACTTAAGTGAGATAAAAGAATGACGAACTCCTCCCCCCCCCAGCGACCGACTTCATCAGAATCCCTGATAATGCTGGTTAATAATTGACTGAGTTCAATCAATACTTGATCACCTATCCCATGACCATATTGATCATTTATTTTTTTGAAGTGATCAATGTCTAACATAACAATGCCAAAAGGTTGTTGATAGCGTTTTAATTTATTGAAGAAATACTGCAATGATTTTGACAAGGCCCGACGATTGGCAATTTGTGTTAACTCATCCGTCATCGACATATGCTGTAATGTTCGAGTCAGTTTAATGGCTCTTTCATCTGAAATATAGCGAGAATAATCTTGTACAAAGAACATCAGGCTAACCACAAAATAAGCACTGACAAAGCGTATTTTAACCGCAGAAGGATAGTCGGCTATCAACCAAGGGAAATCTGGATAAAATAAAATGGCTGCTGTGACAGCAACAATACAAACGTTTGCAACAAATCCTTTCAGATGCCCTAATAAAAAATACGGCACTGGCGAGAATACAAAACACCAAATATAACCGGTATTTTGATAAGCCCCATCTAACAGCAAATAAAAATACAGTGCTAAAGCAAAAACAAAAGTCAGTATTCTTGGAATTTCTAAATTCTGACTTCTATGTGTGTACCAAGCCAATAATGAACAAAATAACAGAAAGAATGCCAAGACATAGGACAAAGTAGATGCATGATGATAGATGGCAATACCAGTAAATATTGCAATACAAAAACAGCCAATCAGAGCAAAGTAGACAATATTAGTGCGAACTCTTTCTGTTTCTGAGGAAAAGTCAAAAGGCACTTTAAACATGATAAATAGTCAACATGATGAATCGTCTTATTTAACCTAAAAACCTCCGTTGATTCACAAATATCTGCGCAGCAACATGCTACATATCCTATTCGTGCTGAACGGAGATTTTAGATTTGCGCCCCATCTCTGTATAAATACCAGAAATGATCACTGCAATTGTGCAGTAATAGTATAGGTTAAGCCTAGTCGAGAATTTCTTAATGGGCAACTTAAAAGGGAAACTTGCAATAATTTATTTGCTTTTAGCCGGCTTTTTAGAGCTGGTTTTAGAATTTTTTTGTTGCTTTGCTCTTTTTAACCAAAAATAGATGCCACTCACAGACAACAGCACCAATAAAATAGCCACAATATCACTAAAAAACACACCTAATTTACCGATTAATCGACCGCTATGAAAATCCAATACCACACGTTCCCAGTTGAGTAATTTTGCTCGATATTGGTGCTGGAACTGGTTTTTTTTCGATACCGCCAGATTAATTTTATGGTTCCATTCAAGTGGCGGCGTTAGTAACATGGAGGGCGACAACACTGTCCATTGTGTTAACTCTTCATCGGATTGCCAATAATGATCGTCAGAACGCACCACTATTTTTTGCTGGTACAGTGCCAGCGAATCCATATTTTTGGGTAATCCCAAAGAACTATCCATTTTGTCGACAAAATCACCACGCGGTGTATAAATATAAAGGCTCTCTCCGATAATGGCGAGAATGAAGTTTTGGTACAAGACGGCTGATTTTAGGGAGTCGCGTTCAGTACCTAACCATTTGTTATCCAACCATAACTCCGTGTCTGTCTGCACAAGAAAAGCCGAACCGACTTGAAAACTGATAATGGATGTGGGGTTTTGAATATGGTATAAATCCAATAAAATAGCTGTGTTCACCGCTTTGTTTGGCAACCCCATATCATCGCTATGATTGAGGATAAGTCCCGAAAAAGAGAGTAGTAAAATAAACACCGCAGCACTAATGCCAAGACGCCGATGCCATTCCCTTAAATGAGAGGTAAAACGCACATGAAAGGGTTTTTTATAGGTTTTTCTCATATTATCCGTTGCTACTTCTTAGTTTTGTTTCTTTCGCAACTTGTTGACTCAAAAAGAGCGCCAGCTTGGAGAGTTTTATCAATGCGCTGACAGAAAGCGTAGCTCCCGTGATCCCATCAATGTGTTGACTCAAATTTTGATGCTCATCCAAGGTCGCATTTTGAAATTGCTGGGTAAAAAAAAGTTGTCTCACTTCATCACCTCGAGACTCTCGATATTCTAGCACGATCAGATTTTTAATCTTTTCTCCCTTAATTGCAATTCCAACTGTAATAGGCTCCTCTTTGCCGATCTCTTCCAAGATCCAAGCAAATTCATCGGCATGCCTCCAATAACGAATGCGTAAACGTCCATAGGTATGGCCAAGAATTTCATTCACAGAATCTTGTAATGTTCCTTTTATCCACAAAATTTCCGATTTAGGCACTGACTCTTTAAAAATAGTTTTTAAAAAATCTTGGTGAGTCACATAAACACCTCGAGCAGAAGCGATTGATGAAGACATCAGCCATAAAAAAGTGAGTACAACCATCAGGCATTTAATCATTTTTTATCCCAATAAAAAATAAGCCCCTCCACAAATAGAGGGGAGTATTCTAACCATACTTTCTAGAACTGGTATCCCATACCTAAATTGAATCCATCTCCATCCAGAGCACCCGCATAACTATCCCAATCCATCTTTAGCACAACATGCGCATCCAGCCAGTAATTCAAACCATAACTCGTTTGCTTGCTCCACTGTGAACTGCTCAACCCAGATTCGTTATTCCACTCGCTGTATCTGGCAAACAAGCCCAGTTTTTCATTCAGTTTATAGGAGGGTTCAACATAGTATCCCTCTTGAATATCTCGCCCCATTAACTTGGCCGCATCGCTCTTTAAATCCCATCTGGCATAAAGTGCTCTGACCGCAAAAGGTCCCTTCTGGTAGATGCCATGGGTTGAAAATAAAGTAGCTGAAACCTTATCGTTACCTTGGGTTACATCATCCTGATATTGCAAGCTTGCAGCCAATTCAAGTCCTGGAATCGCAGTATACTTTACGCGTCCAGTAAAGGCGAAGTTCTCGGCTTTGGCACTGGCCACTTGTGTACGACCATTTCGAATTTTATAGGCATTGCCTCCCGTGGTTTGCACATTTAAACCACCCGTTATCGCAGAATCTATCGTCCAGCCTGGTGCTGGACGATATGTTAGGCCTACACCACCTTCAAACCAAGTTGTCGGAATAATATCTTTTTCAACAAGGTTTCGTTCAACACCATAAAAAGTGATTGGTTCATGGGTTTCATTGAGTATTCCAACGGGAACTAATAATGAACCCGCGCGAACACTCATTGTTTGATTGAGATCATACTCAATATAGGCTTGTTCCACCTCGACTTCGCCCTTACCGCCATCTTTAGCGACAGAATGCTCAACTTCCAGTTCAGAGAATAGCCTCAACCGATCATTAAATCTATGCCCAAAAAACAATACAAAACGATGAAAATCTAGCGTGTCTTTATTTCCCTGGTTGGTGTAATGCAGTTCACCATATCCACCAATGGTGGTATCGGAATGCGCCTGAGATGTTTTATCTTCCACAGCATCAGCTGTCACATCGATTTTTTGTTCCTGATCGTCCAGGCGTTTTTTTAAAATTTCAAGTTGCTGTTGCTGCGCTTCAATCAGTTTTTTTAACGCTTCTGTTTCAGAGTTTGCCCAACTTTGTCCGGAAGAAACTAAAGCAAGTATTGCACTACAAATTAGAGTTTTGTTCATATCAGCCTCATGTTGATGGGAGTGGTTAATCAAGAGAAAGCATTATAAGCAAACAAAATACCAATGTAAATAGCAATCATTATCATTTAGCTTTGCATTTATAGATTAGCTTTAGATTTGAGTTTTCCAGAGATGAGATTATTTCAAAATAAAAAAACCGCCTGAAATAAATTTAATCACTTCAAGCGGTTCCTTTGTCTAAATGACTCAAACTACTTTTGTTTTTCTTCTTCAGGAGCAGATTTGCCAAAATCCCCTTCCATCTGAGCACTCAGATAAGCAATGACTGTATAAGCGGCTACATTTTGAGCCAGATCATTCGGAGATATCTTATCCAGGGTGTCATTCGAAGTGTGGTGCCAATCAAAATAATGGGTACCATCCTGCTTAAGATCAAATGTTGCCATTCCTATGTGCTGAAATGGGGAAAGATCAGGCCCACCATCTCCATGATTCTCTCCTAAGCTAATATCTAAGGGGCTCAAAACACCAGATATTTTTTCAATAGCTGGCCAAGCATCAGCTTTTACATTGGCATCCAACTGGTATATTCTGCCAGCGCCAAAATCGGATTCTGCACCAATAATATGCTGATCTAATTGTTTCAAATGCGCTTTTTTATAAGCCTTGCCACCAAAGAGACCAGACTCTTCATTGGCAAATAACACCACCCGAATGGTTCTTTTAGGCGCTTTTTCAAGCTGGCCGATATAATGAGCAGCCGCCATCACAATGCCAACCCCAGCGCCATCATCTATAGCGCCAGTCCCTAAATCCCAGGAATCCAAATGAGCGCCCAATAGAATAATTTCATTGGGTTTAGTTGAACCAGAGATCTCACCAATTACATTATAAGAAACAGCTTCTGGGTTCACCTTAGTCTCAACATTCAGTTTCATCGAAACAGGCAAACCCCTATTTAATTGTCTGATCACTAAATCTGCATCAGGATTAGATAAAGCAACCGCTGGAATTTTTGCTGATTGCGCATCATAATGCAGAACGCCAGTATGGGGAGTGCGATTATTGTCCGTTCCTACCGAGCGGATCATAACAGCAATTGCGCCTTTAGATGCCGCAATTGAAGCGCCATTGACTCGAGCGCCCACCGTTGCTCCATAATCTTTGCCATCTTTATAAACCCCCATCCGCTTACTGATAAAAGCTATTTTGCCTTTCACCTGATCCGCATCAGCATTTTGTAATTCATCTAAATCATTAAAATGAACCACTTCTCCTGTTAATCCCTCAGCTGGTGTTGAAACACTGTTACCTAAGGCCGTTAATCTAACGGGTTGTGGAAAGGGAGATAAAATTTGACCTGTTTCGTGTATTCGTTGCCATGAGGGAAACTTCACCTCTTCACTCCAAACCTTATCAAAACCTAAAGTAGAGAACTGCTTCTTGGCCCATTCAACTGCGACTTTATCTGCATCACTTCCCGCTAAACGAGGACCAACTTCAGTGGTGAGTGATTCAACTATATTATATCCAGTTGGGCTTCCTGATGCTTGATTACGCAGTTGAACAGCCTGTTCTAAATCTTGTTGGGTAAACCACTCTTCAGCAAAAGACGAACTGGTGCTAGACGTCGAAATAGCCGATAATAGTATGAATGAAATAAATTTCATTTTCTTCTCCAAATAAAAGCAGATTGCCTTATTAAAGTTTCATCTTAATGAATCATATTGACAGTTTGAACAGCATCATAAGCGCTTTAAACACAAATTTAAACATGAAGTTAAGCTATTAGCACAGATTATTGTGATCAAATAAGGAAAATAGCCCTCAATTTGCTATACTTTTGGCATATCACTTAAATAAAAAAATAATTCCATTCAAAAATGCCACCGGATAATAAACAATCACCTCCAAGGACACTGGTTCATTTTACCAGTTCTAAAGGAGGGAAAGAAAAAGCCCTTGCAACAGAAGTGGTCAAACCCAAGTCTGCAAGTGCTCAATTCCTTCAAAAAATGGAGTTAAAAAGACAAAGTCAGCCGACTAATTTACTCATCGATTTAAGAAAAAAAACCAAAGAACCCTGCTACCCCTATGAATACCGAAAATTAATACATCATTTAAACGAAGCGGGTATTGAAATATTTGAAAATGAAATACATCGATTTCATGGCCTTTATACCATGGGCGTCTATGAAAAAGTCACCAAAGAGGCTTTATTACCCCCATCACAAAGAACGCCCAGTCAACCGCCAATCTCCATTGCACATAAGAATACGCCGAAAATCTCAGCCGAGGCTGAGAAAGCGGTCATATCACCGCCTGAATCAAAGCCACCTGTAGAGACTGAATATCCGGAAGTTGCGCCCAATTTATTAGCAGAAGAAAAAATTGAGCCGCTTAACATAGTTGATTTTGGTTATTCCCCTCAAAGAACTGAAGAGAGAATGACTTATATAATGCCCGCATTACTATCTGACCTGTCGGGCGATGAAATATTAGCCAAAACCATTGATATTTCAGTACATGGAGTGAGAGTTAAACTTGATACTTCCATCTTTTGGCAAAAAGGTGATGAAGTTCTGATTGAATATCCTAATTTTCCCCTAAAATCTGGCATTCATTTTGAACCCAGCCATTATAAAATTATAGATGTTATCGAAGAACACCCCCACACCATTTGCTGCTTACAACTGATCGAAAATCCCGTTCATCAAGAAATCATTGAAGAACTAAGTAAATTTATTGAGTCTTATCGTTTAAGATACAAAATAGATTTAGAGGATGCTATCCAATCCTTAAGTGCACTTTTTTTTGAAAGAATATACACCCAAAATAGCCATAGTATTCCTTTGTTTTTTGAAGAAAAAAACGACAAAATAAATCTCCGAACCGTCCTTAGGAATGGCGCGCATAACTGGTTTGAATCTCCACTATTTCAGCATATTTTAGGACGCTTAGGAAACCTGCTCACTCAAAGACGACATAATAACAAACTCATTAGAGAAAATGGCCCTGAAAACATTATTGTTTATGCGTTTGAATCTAATTTTCTTCACAATAAATGGCAAACTTTTATTGCTTTAGAATCGGATTTTTCCACATTGCATCAATTGCATCAGTTTCTCAATATTGCGATGAAGTCAGAACATTTTCAGGCATGGAAACTACTGATTAGTCCAACGGTATTCCCAACAAAAAATAGAGAACAGAACATCATTGAACCGCTGATAGATATATCCCATCACGAAAAAGAATCCGCGCTTAAACAAATTGCTAGTTTTAAAGTTTGTGGTTTTTTATGCGAGATTAATCAGCAAGTTAAATTGCCAAAAATGCCCGAAGTACAAGAACCTGTCAATCATATTCTTGAGCGTTTTCTGGTGTCATCACAACAGCTGTCTCGTTATGAAAAACTGCATGTACCCTACTTCAGAAAGCGTGAAGAAAATCGTTACTATTTAACCACTCAAGTTGTAGCAGAGATAGCGGGAATTATTTATCAAGGCACCACCATCGACTTTTCTCCAGGCGGCGTGAAAATTTTATTTGATGAATCCGTCAAAGCGGCTATCCGAGAAGATGCGATATTGACTTTTGAAGGATTAAAAGCCCGTTTCAAAAATGTTGACGTCTCGAAACAACGCTATCGAGTAGTTCATCTGTCTGATGATCAACACACTGTTTCTTTCAGTCGAGATCATCGCTATGCTAAACATGCTGCGGCGATTTTCTTTAAACGGTTAATTGATAATAATCAGGCAAAGCTCAATATGTGTGCCAGTGATATTTGGATGGAAGCTCGCTCATTATTATTCGAGAGCATTGTCTGTAATTCAACGCCTACTTTACCATTCTTTATCAATGGCCAACATAAAAATTGGAAAATTGACACCATTGCGATAAATCATCAGCACTATTATAGAGAGCATTTACTCAATGAATCCCCTCAAGTCAATATTGCTAAAATAATCCCCTTACCCCAATGGGAAAAAATATTAGACAATGCACTGGATAAGCGCAGAAACTTCATTCAACTGTACGAAACAGAACTATATTTATATCGAGATAATGAAACTCAAAATATTGTCTCGTCTTTTGAGTTTGATTTTAAAACATTTCAAAATAGAAATTCCTTTATAAAAAAAGCACTTAAGCAGACACAATATACATTCTACAAACTGATTATTTCTCCCATTGTAGAAGTCAATACAAGTTTAATTAATGATCAACTTCAGGAATTAAGAGTCCATTCAAAACATAAAGCGATGATATTTTCCGACTATGTCAAACAATTGGCAGCAATGGGGGAATTTATTGATATTACCCCCATAGTGATTAGAGAGTTAACTCACCTTAACTTGTGACAATCAAAAATATTCAGGCTGGTAACTTGTATTTTTTAAGCAAAGCGACTAAAACCAATAGCGATAAAAACATAGTTGATGTACTGCCCCCTGAGTACTCCGCGGTTACTTCTGTTCGCGGTGGAATATCCTGTTCTTTACTCTCTAAAGAACGTTGCGACAACAAAGCAAGTTCTGGCCCATAATCTTTAATAAACTCTCCTGTATCGGCATCCACCAATTCAATAAGAAAGTCATATTGATCGGGTGAGTAATTCACCTCTAAGTCCACAGAATAATGCCACTGCACTTGATCATTATGTTCAACCCAAACAGCAGCACCCTCAAGTTCCAAAAACCAATCGCTTTGACTGTCTCTTGAATAGAGGTTGAGTTGCAAATTTCTGGCATAGTTATGATTAGTGACCGATGCACTGAATTCATATCCAGAGAAATAGCCATCAGCATCTAGATCAGAATATAAACTCAGATCATAGCTATCTAAACTGATATTGAGTCCTGCATAAAAATCCCAACTCTGATCTTCTAAAGGTAGTTGCG
>PCTP01000270.1:9781-16601 GCA_002770795.1 Gammaproteobacteria bacterium CG22_combo_CG10-13_8_21_14_all_40_8
CAACATCATCAGCTGAACTGTATGTGGTTAAAAACTGCTGGCTATCAGCATCATAGACATCAATAAGTAAATCATAATTATCTGGATTAAATCCCGCGTTAAAGGTTAAATTTAAAATATAACTATCATTAGATTGCTGTCCACTGATTTCAAAATTTTGAGTACTGGCAAGCCAAGTCCACGATCCTCCAGCTTCACGGTAATAAATTTCTGAAAAAATATTTGTAGTTGTATAAAGGCTATCAACGTCTAGTACCAAATTTAAACTGCTATAAAAATAATCACTATCCGCATCTTCTAACCATTCTATGCTAGCATCGTATACCCAAACATCTGCTGAATTTTGAAGTACATTGAGCTGGCTATTCCTAAACTTGACTGATTTTGCTTCAATTTCGGATTTTTTTGCATCATTTGGAGGGTTATTTTCTACTCTTTGTTCAATTATTTTTAATTTTCTTGTTGTTGGTTGTAGTGTCTTCCAAGCAAATTTCTCTTTATCTGGATTAAAATTGCGTTTCTTGGAAGTTTCTTCTCCTTGATGTGCTTCTTGGATATCTACTTGAAACACACCGAGAACAGCACCTTTAAATGCTGAAACATTATCATTATGAATTAATTTTCGGCTATGATTAGAATCGGTTTCTGCCTTTAATTGATAACTCAGCATTAGTGATAAAAACATGAATGTTGTCATTACTCGATTAAGTTTCATTTTCGCTTTCCTTTTGGGTTAAAATAGTTTTATCCTCATACTGACATTCATTATCTGAATGTAGACTGAACAGAGCTTTATTTTTTATGTCTCAACTTAATTCTGAAACTCATTTACCTCATGGCAATTCGACCTCAATATTCAGCAATCAAATAGATATTCATCCTGATTTATCTTCAATAATCACCAAGCACATGGCGCATCCCGATCAACGTCCCATCAGTGATGAACAAAAAAAGCAATTTGAATTCGCTTGGAATTGGCAACAAAATCACCCATTGAATTCATTTATATTAGATACAGGCTGCGGCACTGGTCAAAGTAGTCAACAATTAGCAAAACTGTTTCCCGATAGCTGTATTATTGGTATCGATCAATCCATGCAACGCTTAGGCAATACAGTTGAAAAGTGTTCAGAACAAGCTAATCTATTATTAATTCAAGCTCGAATGGAAGAGTTTTGGTTACAATGCCTTGAAGCAAAATGGGCTCCCACCAAACAATATTTCCTCTACCCTAACCCTTGGCCCAAAAAGAAACATTTTCAAAGAAGATGGCACGGGCATTCCATTTTTCCAATACTACTTCAGGTGTGTTCGAATTTAGAATTAAGAACCAACTGGGAGATCTACGCCAAGGAGTTCAGCGTCGCACTTGATTTGGCAGGCCATTTGGCTAAATTGGAACAAATTTTTCCGCATGACCCACTCACCCCCTTTGAACACAAATACCAACTAAGTGGCCATCACTTATATCAAGTCACCACAACATCCAGATAAGCAGTATCATTGCCCCATCAAACGAGTTGTTTTCCATTACGAAAGATTCAAAACAATAAGGATGATGTGCATTCGCACTCCACTCGGGTTGGAAGAGATCTGTATCTCTCCCAAACCAACGCACCTTCTGGCCTGGCTTCCCACGCTTGGCATTGCGAAGCCAGGCCACTATTTCATCCTAAAGGTATGAGTCTAAAGCCTTTCCTTGCTGGATGATGCCGCGCATCTTCTGCTGTGATAAATTAATTCGACAAACCCTAACATTCCTCTCTATACTGAGACTTCATCCAACTGATAGCCTTAATTATGCAAAATTTAACCTTTCCCACAATAATTACTCATAAAGAATGGTTAACATCAAACACCTGTTTATTGAAATTTCAATTCAAACATCCACATACTTTCGATTATACTGCGGGTCAATTCATCTCAATTATTTTTCCAGCTGGATCTCCAGATCAAAGACCACAGCGCAGAAGCTACAGTATTGCAGGCTTGCAGAAAAATACGCTTCAAAGCACAGAAATTGAAATTGTTGCAACCATTATTCCAAACGGACTTGCCAGCCAATTTTTTATTGAATCTGAAGTGGGATCAGAAACTACCATTTCGGGACCTTATGGCGCATTAGTTCTTCCAAAAACATTACCTAAACGCTTATTTTTAATTGCGACAAGTACAGGCGTCGCACCCTACCGAGCCTTCTTGCCTCAACTGGAAAACCTACTGAGAGAAAACGAATCTCTTGAAATTGAGTTGATTTTTGGGGTAAGAAAAAGAAAGGATGCTTTTTTTATTAGTGATTTCAAACAAATGAGTGACAAATACCCCAGATTTCAATTTAATCTGTGCTTTAGTCGCCACGACAATTCCATCTTGGCACCTTATGAACACGCTTGTTATGTACAAGAGAGAATGGAAAATCTAGCACCTGATCCAGATAAAGATTTAATTTTTTTATGCGGGAACCCAGCTATGATTGATAGTTCTTTCACGCGATTAACCGAAAATGGCTTCTCTCCTCGCCAGATCAAAAGAGAGAAATATTTACCCACCAAGAAATAATTACAGCATGAAGATCCAATGTTATCTATGTCTCTGACGATTATAACGCCTAATGGCCGCTGTTTTAGCTTCGATGATTTCAGACTCTCTTAAATGAAGCAAATCAGCTATTTTTCTAATCAAATGACGTTCTTCAGCGGCAACCACGCCATCTGCTAAAGCAATATCCCACATACTTTGCAAAAGCTCTACTTTTTGAGAAATTGTCATTTGTTCATTGAGTGCTCGGATCAGTTGATGATAGTCCGTTGCTGATTCTAATTGCACTTCAGCTTGTTGAGCCAAGTTTTTAACATCTTCCTTCGTTTGTTTGAAATGGTACTGTAAACGCTCATAATAGCGTTCTTCCTCTTCTTGAGTAACCATTTCATCCATTTTCATCACTTCAAACAGCAGTACAGCTCCAGCAATTTCTGGAGAAATAGAAATGTTATCTTCTTGATTTCCAATCAATATTGACTTAATTTTGTGCAACCAGCTCATCTTTCTGTTACCTTAAAATAAATTGGAAAATTTTGATACAACCTCCTACACTTAAATTGTAACAGTGCAACCTAGAATTTGGTAGCTTATAGACCTGTCCTTCAGGAGCGCCATCAGAAACTCTGCAATTTGCTATAACATTTGCAAAAGGTATACTAGCCCGCAAACGCAGTGCCTGCTTGGCTATTTACAAATGATTATATTGTTCGGAATTTCTGGCCCCACGAAGACAAGCTTTCTGTGGTATTACAGCTAGTAGGAATGTATCAATAAAAATTAGTTCCCCAAAAAGCATTTTTTATATTCTATTTCATTTTATTAGAATTTGGTCGATAAGCAAAAAACGCAATATCGTTTACTTTCATCATCTTTGGAGTTTTACATGAATTTAACAGTTATACAACGTGTTGCAGGGGGCTTTGCACTCTTAGTTTTACTGCTAATCATATTGAGTGTGAGCAGTTATAAATCCCTGAACAGCATTCATGATCATTTAAACACAGTGACTAAAGAAACAACCCCTATGCTCATTGCATCAGGAAAAATGAATAGCGCATTGCTGTCTTCTGGTAATACCATTTCATCCTATCATGTCTCAAAAAATGAAAGCAAACTTTCAGTTTTAAGAGAACAATACCAAAAACTTATAACGGAATATACCCTGCAGAGAAATCAGTTAAGAGAGCTCGCCCAGAACAATGAAGCTATCTTGAACTCCATCGCTGAGGAAGAGAAATCATTTAAACAATATGATACAACTAGCAATCAATTGTTTGATGACCATAAAAAAAGCGTCGAACTAAATAGCCTTATCACTAATGCATCCAACGATCTTGAAGATTTGTCTGATGAATTAACAGGGGTGCTACTGGACCGGGCTTTGGATAAACCTAGTGGTGAATTGAAAACGCTGTTACTCGATATGAAATCAACTATCAATTCGACCACGCTTGTTGTAACAGATAGTCTTTTAGATACAGGTGATACCCTCAATACCACAATCAATGAACAAAATGCCCTTTCGGAGAAGATTCAACATCTTTACCAAAAGTATCAAAAACTTTCACCTGAGAATGCCAAAGAATTATCGAGTCAACTGAATAGTTATCTTGCAGGACTTGGTGCAAACGGAGTCTTGGCACATCACAAACAAAGAGTACAACTTAATGATGCCAGCCAACAAGCATTGGTAGATATTGAAGAACTTTTAAACATCGGTACTCAAAAATTGGAAACTATCTCTAAACAAGCTAGAGAAATAGCAGAGAAAGTTGAACAAAATGCCAATGATTTCATCAATAAAAATTACAGTATGATTATCCTATTAGGATTGGCGGCCATAGCCATAGCTATATCCGTGGGTTACTGGGTGGCGCAATCTATCAAAAAGCCTTTAGCAAAAATAGCCGTCGTATTCAAAAGAGTAAGCGGCGGCGATATGACTCAAACGCTCCACCTCAACAGCAAAGATGAATTGGGTCAATTGGGTGATTGGTTAAACAGCCTAATCGTTACTTTAAGAGACATGCTGAAAGAAATATCAGCAACTTCAGAACAGCTTTCTGCAGCTTCTGAGGAGACTTCGGCAATTACACTGCAAACACAAAAAGGCGTCGATCAACAAAAAGATCAAATCAACCAAATTGCTACCGCTATGGCTGAGATGGCAGCAACTGTAGAAGAAGTGGCACGCTATGCCGATGCTTCTCAAAAAGAAGTCAGTCTTGCCAACCAACAGTCAATGAATGGCTTTAATGTGGTTAAAGCAACCCGACAAACCATTCAAACCCTTTCCACCGAAATTGAACAAGCAGGCACAGTGATTAATCAGTTGGATGAATATAGTTCTAATATTGGCGCAATTTTAGATGTTATTCGAGGGATTGCCGAACAAACCAACTTATTGGCACTAAACGCTGCTATTGAGGCGGCTCGTGCTGGAGATCATGGACGAGGCTTCTCGGTTGTCGCAGATGAAGTCCGAAGTTTGGCCAGTAAAACTCAAGAATCGACTTCTCATATCCAGCAAATGATTGAGGATCTACAGCAAGGAACCCGACAAGCTGTTGAAGTGATGAAAAGCTCTCGCTCAAAAGCAAATGATTGTGTGGTTCAATCAGATACAGCCGCATCGGCACTAGAGGTTATTACTCAAGCAGTTAAAACCATCAGTGATATGAGTTCGCACATTAGTCAGTCTGCAAAAGAACAAAATACAGTGACTCAAGAAATGCATCGTAATATTGAATCCATTTCTGAAATTTCTGAACAGACTGCTCTTGGCGCCAGCCAAACATCGGATGCAAGCCATGAACAAAGCAATTTGGCCAATCAGTTACAACATTTGGTCAACCGTTTTAAGACCTAGATAGTAGAGGTTGAAATAAACTTTATGCCTTAAATCAAATCGAACTCATTGAATCCGCAAACTAAAAAATACTGATAAAAAAAGAGCCAGTCAAGGCTCTTTTTTTTATCGTTTTATTTACTCTTTACCTTCATAATAATCAATAATGGGTTGCACAGAAGCTGCCTTAGAAGGATCTTTAGCAATTAATGCCTTACTCCAATCAAGGATAGTCACTCCATCGGCTTCTGGAGAGGTGATAGCTGAAGAAGAAATTTGTGAGGCAATATATTTAACTGCATCTAATGCACCATGAAAAGTGGCCATTTTTAATAAAGATCCACCGGGAAAATTACCATCTGCACCACAAACAATACCACCATAAACATTATTCAGTTGCAATCTGGTTTGTTTGATTTTCTTCCTTAATTGAGAACGGTTATCCGTTTTGGCATAATCACATAATGATTGAACCACAATATCCATATCATCAGCTTTTACTGAATAGCTGTTCAACACCAACGCAACTGCAAAAAGGGTAAAAATAGACTTCATAAATGGCACCTATAATGAACTTTCAAACGACAAGAAATATAGCTAAGTACTTTTAATATAGTCCAAAATAACATTTTTTAAAAGAATGGAATAAACATTTGTTTTTTAGCTGCTTTATTTCTATACCGTTCAGCCTAAAAGTACAACCGTCCTAAACGCTCATCTCTTGAAGGTACAGCGATTATAAAAAAAACAATAAAAAACCTAAAATGCCACATAGATTGGCTTTTTAGGTTCTAAATCATCAAGCGAAACTATCTATTGGATTGTTTTTGCAATACCTGCCGCAGTGGCTTCGGTCACAACAGATGGATCGACACCAGCACTAATAGCGCCGCGACTAATTTCATCCCTATGGTTAGGTAATATCTCATTGGCTCTGGCAACAGCCATCATCGGCGTCATTCCGCCTTGAATAGCGCCAGAGGTAACAGATTCCGCACGTTCATGAGCGGCCGATAATGCAGCCATTAAAATGTCATTTTTATTATTAGGCTGCTCCGCCATGGCTGTTTTAACCACCCAAGTGTAGCAAGCTGAATTATCGAAACGATCTTGACGCTCATTCGCTGCTGGCTGATGAGATTCAAAAGCTTTCGCTACTCGATTACAATCTTGATCAGCTTTTTGGAAATCAGCCACCAGCGTATCCACACCTGTTGCCATCACTGAAACTGAAAAACAGGCACTCATTGCCAAAATTATTTTTTTCATAACTGTTCAACCTCTTATCTTACTGTTCAAATATTGTTCAGAACACTCTATCAAACACCCTGCAAACAATCAATGAGTTTTTTATACTTCTGATACCTAGGAGCCTGTCCGAGAATAGCGATCGTAGCGAGGGCAAGTCTGTTTGAGTCAGATTTTTCGATG
>PCTP01000129.1 GCA_002770795.1 Gammaproteobacteria bacterium CG22_combo_CG10-13_8_21_14_all_40_8
AATTATTGATGAGCTTGAACCAAATGGACGCTCTGTCTACTGTGGCACAATTGGCTATATCAGCGCGAATGGCTCTATGGATACAAATATCGCGATTCGCACTTTGGTGACAGAGGCTCAACAAATTTATTGCTGGGCCGGCGGTGGTCTAGTGATTGACTCTTTACCCTTAAATGAGTATCAAGAAACTTTAGACAAAGTATCTGCTATTTTACCCGCCATCAGCCTCCATGGAACTCAGAGTGTTGATGGTTTAGAATCTGACTCTGTATGAGCAGTATCATCGTCAAGGACTTAAAAAAGAGTCTAAAACTTGGTGCTTTAAATTCACCTCAATGGAGTATTCACCAAAGCCGTCAACAGAATAAAACCCCTCAAAAGTCACAGATTAAACCTGCCGCGGTATTAATCGCTTTAGTTGACTTACCCGAAGGTGTTCATATTTTAATCACTCAAAGAGCCTCGCACCTAAAACACCATCCTGGTCAAAATTGTTTACCCGGCGGAAAATGGATGGATCAAGATAAATCATTGCTTGAGACAGCGAAACGAGAAGCTTTTGAAGAGATTGGCTTACCTTCAGAACAGTTAGAAGTGCTTGGCAGCTTCGAGGGACACGAAACCACCTCAGGTTTTTATATCACTCCTTTTGTGGCCATAAGTCACTATCAAGGCTCTTGGAAACTCGATAAAAACGAGGTCAAAACACTATTTCACTTTCCCTTAAGTTGGGCCTTAGATGCTCAAAAATGGCGAATTGAATCAGCAATTTGGGAGCAAAAAAATCGTCAATACAGAGCCTGCTGGTGGTCCCAACATTTGATTTGGGGAGCTACGGCAGAAATATTCCATAATCTACGCCAACATCTTAAAAGCGAATCAAAACTTACCCCTTAATCATCAAAATTAATTATTTGTGCTTTTAGCGAATACGATAAGGAACAATCACCTCAACCTCAAGAAATTCCACATTTAAATAGTTTGGTAATGGTGGGATGTTTTTTGCTTTTTCTGCTAAAGAAATCGCTTCATTATCCAGAATTTTTTCTCCAGATGAACTCAACACCTTAGCATCTAGTAAGCTGCCATTTTTTGCGATCTTGAGTAACAAGATAACTTTTACATTGGTTTTTTGAAAAGATGAGCGTTTTTGGTAAGCTCTTTTCATTTTTTGAAACGGGTATTTTTTACCCTCTAAAATAACATCGGTCAACTCTTCTTCATATCCTTCTTTAATGGCCAAAAACTCTTCATCGTTTAAAGTGATCGGCTTCTTACTCGATGCACCAGTGCGTTTAGTGCTCGGCTTATCTGTAGCCAGTTGCGTCTTAGTCGCAGTGTCATTGGGAGGACTGGTTTTGCTTTGGGTGACAGCATCTTGTTTTAAGCGATCCTGCGATGCTATTGAACTGTCTTTGGGTTGGCTAGATTCAACGTCCTTTTTTTCAGGAGTTTTCTCAGGAGTTTTTTCAGTATTTTGGACAATTTTTGCAGTCTTCTTTGAACTGGATGGAGCAGGATCTGTACTTTTTTCAATCGTTTTATTGGTAAGTTTCTCGGCAGGTTTTATCAAGGATTGAGATATCTCTGAATTAACAATAGCAGTTTTGTTATTTTCTGCCGTTTTTTCAATAGCTTTTTGTGGTTCCCTATCATTTGCATGAGTACTATTTGCTTTGGTCTCTTCATCAACACGAGAAACTTCATTAAGTGTAGTCACTGAGGCGTTTGGCGTTGCATCCTCTGAGTCTAAGTTAGCTAAAGTTAGCTTCGTCCTTATCGCCCAACGTTTTACTTGAGAAACCCTATCGACAGTGGGCGCAAGAGTATCAAATTCTTCTTGTATTTTACTATCCTCATCTTTGCCTAAAATGGCGAGTTGAAATTCATCATTCAAGGGTCTGGGGCCAATCCATGTATTCAATAGAATAGGATAGAAGTCTTGATTAGGTATCGTCCCTAAATAAATGCCGTTTAGGCTAATTAATGTCCCCTTTTCAGGCATGAAATCGATATTAAGTTGGTCCCCTACCTTAATGGCACCTTGGAAAAACTCCAAGAACTGTTGGACTTCATTTACATGAGGCTGGAGTATATCCTTTGAGGTATTAATTGAAATATAATCCAGCCAAAGCCTCTTCCAAGCCGTTGCTGAAATACGATTATTAAAACGTAAACTCATCCGCTGAGGTTTAGAAGCATCAATGATCTCTGTAGGTTCAGAACTTTTTCGGTCTAAGTAAAGTCCCCCGATAAAAACAACCGCCCCCAATTGTTTAGCTTCCCCCATACCATTCAATTGCAGGCTCTGTCCATTATCCAAAACAATGGTGCTATCTAAAGCATATCCACTATCAATGACACTTAAGAAAGTCAATAAAAACACACTTAAACTACCTAACAATCGAGAGGCTAACATACCCTTACCTTTGATGATGTACATTGAAATCCGAACTAACCACTAACAGATGCTTCAATCCAAAAAGCTGAATAAGCTAAGTTTTTTAAAAAAATCTTGATTCTCCACTTGAGGAGCAGATTACCGAACTAAATCATAATGTCGGATTAAGAGTTTGAATTACTTTATACTTTGTCATAGATTTTGACAAGGATATCACCCTACCCGAAATTTATTGGTTTTTCTTAAGCCCAGTAAAATCGATACTCTACCCGTAAAACCTGGAAATGCGAGTTTCAACAAGTCGAGAAGCGTCCCTATTCGAGGCTTGAAAGCGCAGTATTAGTTATTCTAAACCAGTCCAGCGTTCATAAAGCTTCCGTTCCTGCTCAAGCCCCTTACCGGCTTCCTATAGCGATATATCTTAGCAAAGCTGCAGGAGCAGTTGCCTGCCGAGATGGGCGCTTAACGGCTTGCCCTTCGGGAGCTTAAGTGGAAAGCCACTCTGCGTTATAGCGCTTACCAATGACCAGTCATTCTCTACGAGCTACGCCTTGATCTGATTTTTCACCTAAGCTCTGAAATCCTGTATTTCCAGACATCACTGGTGTATACATACAGCATGCACAGTTAAGAAAACAAAACACCTCTTCAAAAAGTAGCACGTAAATCGCTAACATCCAAATTTATAGAGTATTATATTACCTAATCCCATCAATAAAAAGAATGCTTGATTAAAGTCAATGCATAGCTGGCACAAATCTTTAATATGGCTTCCAGAGTAATCATATAGTCATATTAGGAGTCACACATGAAAAAAAATCTACTTAGCCTAGCTGTTGTAGCTGCTCTCAGCACCGGAGCCTATGCAACTGAACCTGCTACATCTTTAACCGAATCTATCCAACAGGGTATTTCTCATGTTTCTTTAAGGTATCGATATGAAAATGTCGACCAAGATGGATTTTCAGATAATGCAGAATCTTCATCAGTGCGTCTACGTTTAAATTTTGAAACCAAAAAGTATAATGACTTTAGCTTTTTTGTGGAGGCAGATCACCTCGCTGAAGCCTGGGGGACAGATTTTAACAGCTTAGCCAATGGTGACACACAGCACCCGGTTATTGCCGATCCACTCTATACCGAAATGAATCAA
>PCTP01000032.1 GCA_002770795.1 Gammaproteobacteria bacterium CG22_combo_CG10-13_8_21_14_all_40_8
CTAGTCTTGGTGGAGTACCCGTTTTTAATCGTTTAACGCGGAACGGTAATTCTCTTAAGCGCTGAGATAAAGCAATGGCTGGTGGATCACCAGCTCGTCCACCTGAATAATTAGATTCACCAATATGGATCTTTCCAGCTAAAAAGGTTCCTACTGTTAAAACCACTGTAGGTGCTGAAAATATCAGACCCATCTGGGTTTTCACGCCTATCACTTGGTCATTTTCGACTAACAGATCATCCACAGCCTGTTGAAATAAAGACAAATTTTCTGTATTTTCAAGGGTATGACGTATAAAATTTTTATAGAGGCTTCTATCGGCTTGCGCACGAGTGGCTCTGACTGCTGGGCCTTTACTCGCATTTAAGGTACGAAAATGGATGCCGGCATGATCAATGGCTCTCGCCATAATGCCACCTAGCGCATCAATTTCTTTCACTAAATGACCCTTGCCAATCCCGCCAATGGCTGGATTACAGGACATTTGTCCTAAAGTGTCGATATTATGGGTTAATAATAGCGTTTTAGCGCCCATTCGGGCAGATGCTAAGGCAGCTTCGGTACCAGCATGTCCACCACCCACAACAATAACATCAAATAATTGATCGAAACGCATAGTAATACCCACAAGAAAAACATAATCTTTAATAAAGTGACAAGCCATTCAACCCACTGTTAATCAGTGGGGCAAGATGATAACTGATTTTGGCGAAAAATTGAACAGTTAATATTTCCCTTTATTCATTTTATCAAGCACCTTTTCATCTCAACTTAAAATAAAAAGTTTAATCTTGATGAGCTGGGAATAGCTGGGCAAAGTGGTTTCTTTTTTGGCATGCTGTAGAAACTATTAACAGATTATTTCGGTGAATCAAACTCTGGTCTCCAAGCAAAGCATAATTGTCAGAAGACACCCAACCATATTTTATTTTCCAATACAAAAACTTGAAAATATTTCCCCCAACAAATCATCACTACTAAATTCACCGGTGATTTGACTTAAGGATTCTTGTGCCTGTTTGAGTTCTTCTGCTACTAATTCACCCGCTTTGTAAACTTGGAGTTGTATTTTAGCATTTTCTAAAGCTGTTGCTGCGTTTTCTAGAGCGGTTAAATGTCGTCTTCTTGCTAAAAAACTTCCCTCGGCTGTTTGATTAAAGCCAATGGACTGTTTCAGATGTTCTGTTAATAAATTAATTCCAATATCTTCTTTTACACTCAAATTAATCGAAGTGATGTTATCTTTAATTAATGTCACCCCTTTTTGGGGGGGCGCTGGTTCAGCTTGATAAAGATCTATCTTATTGACTAAAATAGTCACCGGTATAGTCGGCATAGGATGTTGTGATATCTGCTGCCAAATTTGTTGCGCACTCAGGTTAGCATGCTTAGCATCTGTCATTAATAATAAATGATCAGCCTTTTTTATTTCAGTCCACGCTTTTTCTATACCAATTTTCTCAACAACATCCTGACTTTCTCTTAATCCTGCGGTATCAATAATATGTACGGGTAAACCATCTATTAAAATTTGTTCTTTGAGTACATCTCTGGTTGTCCCTTCAATATCCGTCACAATTGCTGACTCTCTACCAGCTAATCGATTCAATAAACTTGATTTACCCACATTCGGTTTTCCAGCGATAACTATATTGATCCCTTCTCTCAGTAACGAACCTTGTTTTGCTCTCTGCTGAAGTTGATCAATTTTTTCAATAATTTCTAATAATTGCTTTTCTATTTTCCCATCGGATAAAAAATCTATCTCTTCTTCAGGAAAATCGATTCCAGCTTCCACATAGATGCGCAAATGTATTAGCGCATCTACCAGTTGATGGATTTTTTGGGAAAATTCACCATCGAGTGAACGAATAGCAGAACGTGCCGCTTGTTCGGAAGAGGCGTTGATTAAATCAGCAACGGCCTCAGCTTGTGCGAGATCAATTTTGTCGTTTAAATAGGCGCGTTGGGAAAATTCGCCAGGTAAGGCTAGTCTTGCACCATGGGCAATCACTTCTCTGAGCAGCATGTCTAAAACCACCGGACCACCATGTCCTTGAAGCTCTAGAACATCTTCCCCCGTAAAACTATGGGGTGCCTTGAAATAGAGGGCAATCCCTTTGTCGATAACTGTTTTTTGTGTGGAATAAAAAGGGAGATGATGAGCATGGCGGGGCTTGGGAACTAGTCCTAATATGGATGCAGCTATCGTTTCGCAAAGTTTTCCGGATATTCGGATAATACCGACACCACCTCTGCCTGGCGCAGTTGCCTGTGCTGTGATGGTGTCAGATAAGGACAATTTTAACCCTTTGCTTTTGCTGCTATTTTGAGATCTTCTTTTTCTATCATTTTATTCACTGCCAGTTGTTGAACAATTGATAAGGTGTTATTGACTACCCAATACAGAACTAATCCCGCAGGGAAAAACAAGAAGAAAACCGTCATCATAACAGGCATGAATTGCATGATTTTTTGTTGCATTGGATCCATGTTCGGTGCTGTTGGTTGCATTTTTTGCATTAAATACATGGATGCTCCCATAATCAGCGGAAGAATATAATAAGGATCTTGTATTGATAAATCATGGATCCATAGCATAAATGGAGCTTGGCGTAATTCTATAGATTCCATCAAAACCCAATATAATGCGAAAAATACCGGCATTTGAATCACTAAAGGTAAACAACCACCTAATGGATTGACTTTCTCTTTTTTATAGAGTTCCATTGTTGCCTTACCCATTTTTTGTCTATCATCACCATAGCGCTCCTTCAATGCCTGCATTTTAGGTTGTAATTTACGCATTTTGGCAAATGAACGATATTGTGCATTGGATAATGGAAATAATAGTAATTTAACGGTAAAGGTCACCATGATAATGGCTGCCCCCCAATTTCCTAATAGAGAATGCAACATCTTCAACAGAGCAAAAATGGGTTGTCCTATCCACCATAAAACGCCGTAATCAACGGTAAGCTCTAAACCAGGTGCTATTTTTTTAAGTTTTTCTTGGTTCTTAGGACCTACATACAGTTCCGCTTTTAAATGATGCTGAGTCCCAGGTAAAATCGCCACTGCGGGTTGGAAAGCACCTATCGCCAGATTTTCTCCTGTTTTTAAGGTATACAAGGTGTTCATTTTATCTTTAGCAGGGATCCATGAGGTTAAAAAGTAATGTTGGATAATCGCGACCCATCCACCCTGTGTTTTCACATGAAGTGGTTTCGAGTCATCAACAATATCATCTACTATGTCTGAAAAAGCATATTTGGTATATTTTGTTTCTTGTGTAGAGTAGGCTCCACCTAAATAAGCATTCATACCTAATCCTGCTGATTTAGCTGTGTCTGGTAATTGATCTCTTAATAGTTGCGTATATAATCTGGTTTTTAAGGGTTGATCCGAGTTATTAATCACCTGATAATCCAGTTCTATCAAATAGCTTCCTTTTCTAAGTCGATAGGTTTTAATAAAACGAACACCATCTTGGTTGGTATAATATAAAGGAATATCCAAAATCAGATCTGAATTCCCTAGTGTATAATTGGCTTTATCTGATCTAAATAGCGCCTTCTGAGATGAACCATCGGGTGTGGTTTTACCAATCAAACCACTTTCTGCAAAATACACTCTTTGATCGTTACGAGTGAATAATGAAACAACCTCTTTTGAATGAATGCCCATGGTATAATTATTTAAACTTGCACCAACTATATTTCCGCCAACGGGATTAATCGTCAATTGCAACAGATCAGTTTGCACTTCGATCAGTGAAATATTGTCATTTTGAATCGGTTGAGCATCATCCGGTTCCATAGGAACGGATGTATCTATATTTGGAGTTGACTCGTTTAGCTCTACCTCTGTGCTCGCCTGGGGCAAACCTACATCTATTTCACTATTATCCGTGGTAGTAATGTTATTATTTGTCTTAGGTGCATGATCTTGCTGCCATGTCAAAAACAAAAAGTAACTGAGAATAGCAAATAAGCCAATAAGGAGTGTTCTTTGTCTTTCCATTATATTTATTCTTTCGTTGGATGTGAATGGGAGCAATTAGTGTGGACTGGTGGTACTGGATCAAAACCACCTTGTGATAATGGCTGGCATTTTCCTAGTCGTTTTAATGTTAACCAAAAACCTCTAACGACGCCATGGGTTTCAAATGCTTGTATTGCATAGCTTGAACAACTCGGGTAAAAACGGCACCTAGCACCCAAAAATGGGCTAATAAAGATCTGATAACCTTTTATCGGAAGTATGAGTATTGTAGAGGCTGTAATCAGTTTCAATGTTTAACATCCAATGAATGAACCAACCGAGATTCTATCTTTTTCCAGAGATTGTCTAATTGCTCAAATAATTCCTTATTATCACATTTTGTTGCATAGGGTTTGATTAGAACAACACAATCTACCTGTATTTCAGAAAAATTGAATTGTCTGAAACTCTCTCTAATCAGTCTCTTTAAGCGATTTCTTTGAACCGCCAATTTGGCATTTTTTTTGGCGACAGCCAAGCCTAATCTTGTTTGAGTCTGTTCATTGTTTCTATACAATATCAAAAAACAATTGTCTGATACTTTTTGTGACTTCTCGAAAACATAAGAATAATCAGCAGAACAAACAAGGCGGCAAGATTTATTAAAACTATTGCTTTTAAAATAGTCTTTATTCATCTCTACCGCCTTGATGATGAGCTTAGCAAACTCTAAGCTCAAAAAATATAGTAACTATAACTATGCAATCTGAAATAGATTAAGCAGAAAGGACTTTACGACCCTTTGCTCTTCTGCGATTGATTAGTTTTCTACCATTTTTTGTCGCCATACGCGCACGAAAACCATGATCATGCTTACGCTTGAGGACACTGGGTTGAAAGGTTCTTTTCATCTGAGTGCACTACCTAAAATTATACTTAAACAAAAATGTAACACTTAGCTAGGCAAGCGCTACCTTCAAGGAGCGCAGTATTATGAAGGATTTTTTTTATAAGTCAATAGGTTTAACTCTGTTTTAACACTTTTATTTTAAGACATTATCATATCTGTGGATAAACCAAAAATAGCAATAATTAAAATTTAAAAATAATAAGAATACAATTTAGTATTTAAAATATAAACCAGCAGCCTATTATAATATCTTTATATATTTAAAAGATATTTATTATAATAGAGTCAAGTGTATTCTGTTGATATGTGTGTTAACTTATTGAATTTATTATTAATAAACATCAATATAACTTTGTTAGTAAGTTGATTAATCACAGCCTCTTCTTTGTGTATCTTTTTAAGCTCATATTTTTCCGGAGTAGTTATCTTCATTTTATAGCCCTAGGTATTACCAACTTATCCACAGCATACAAAATTTTATAAAGTTCTTTTTCTATAACTTACGTGATTTTTTTTGCTTTTCTTTCTTGCAACTGTGGAAAATATTGGATCATTTATCTCATAACAGTTAAACTATCCACAAATATATATATCAGCCATACTCGGAATTGCGTGTTTCAGGTATCACAGGTATAGAACTTACATTCGCTTAGGCATCAAATAGCTTTTTTTGGACCCTATTAATGGAAACGATCGATACAGTTAAAATCTGGGAAAGATGCAAAAGACGGCTACAGGATGAATTAAGTTCACAGCATTTCAATACATGGATAAAACCTCTTCAATTGACCACAAGTTCTCATTCCATATTTACACTACTAGCTCCAAATGGATTTGTGGTCGATTGGGTTATAGATAAATACCAAGATCGCATTAATCAACTCATTATAGAATTTACCAATGACACTCGTATATTTGTAAATATTACCGTTGGTACTCAGGAAGCAAAACCTATTCAACGGCAAGTAACACACCAAACCAACAGCGTCACAAATGCCAATCAGTCTACATCCACTAACCAACAATATAAAAGTAGTTTAAACCCAGAGTTCAGACTGGATAATTATGTGGAAGGTAAAGCCAATCAACTTGCAAAAGCTGCAGCTATCCAAGTGGCGGAAAACCCCGGCGGTTCATATAACCCATTTTTTTTGTATGGTGGAACCGGACTAGGAAAAACCCATTTGATGCAGGCGGTAGGAAATGCTGTTCTGGCTAAAAATAAAGAGGCACGTGTGGTTTATCTTCATTCAGAACGCTTCGTTGCCGATATGGTGAAAGCATTACAAACCAATGCGATAGATAGTTTTAAAAAATACTACCGATCCATCGATGTTCTCCTAATAGATGATATACAATTCTTCGCACGGAAAACGGTTTCTCAAGAGGAGTTTTTCCATACTTTTAATGCACTTCTTGAAGGAAATCAACAAGTTATATTAACTTGTGATCGCTATCCTAAGGAAGTTGAAGGCTTAGAAGATCGATTGAAGTCACGTTTTGGTTGGGGGTTGACCCAAGCGATTGAACCCCCAGAACTAGAGATGCGAGTTGCTATATTGATGAGTAAGGCCAATCAAGTTGGCATCAGACTCCCTCATGAGGTGGCTTTTTTTATTGCTAAGCGCATTCGTTCTAATGTACGGGAATTGGAAGGTGCTCTTAAAAGAGTGATCGCTAATGCCAATTTCACAGGAAGAGCCATCACCCTCGATTTTGTTAAAGAGGCCTTACGAGATTTGTTAGCGGCTCAAGCAAAACTCATTAATATAGATAATATACAAAAGACTGCTGCCGATTATTATAAAATAAAATTAGCTGATCTTCTTTCTAAACGACGATCTCGCTCAATTGCTCGACCTCGACAAATGGCTATGGCTCTCGCCAAAGATCTCACCAATCATAGCTTACCTGAAATTGGATCATTTTTTGGTGGAAGAGATCATACAACCGTTTTACATGCTTGCCGAAAAATAAAAGAATTACGAGAAACCGATCAGGATATTGATCAAGATTACTTAAATCTTATGCGTGTGCTATCCAGCTAAGAGTTATATTTTATAGGTATTTTATGGAATTTAAAATTGACAAAATCAAACTCCTTGAAGCACTCAATGTGATATCAGGAGCGGTAGAGAAACGCCAAACAATGGCGATACTTTCTAATTTTTTATTAGAAGTTTATGACAATACATTGCATATGGTAGCTTCAGATCTTGAGGTAGAGCTCTCTATCGATATCACACCTGAATCGGTAGAGTCAGAAGGTTCTATTACTGTTCCTGCTCGTAAATTCATGGATATTACCAAAAGCTTACCAGATGATAAAGTGGTTACAGTGAATACTCAAGATAATAAATTAGTGATTCGTTCCAGTCGTTCAAAATTTACCCTACAGACATTGGCCTCTACAGATTATCCTCATGTAGAACAAGGGGTAGGATCTGGCAAACTTAATCTACCAGCGCCAATGCTTTCACATCTTATCGATAAATCACAATTTGCTATGGCACAACAAGATGTCCGTTATTACCTCAATGGCTTATATTTTGAGATAGATGGCACTCATCTTCGAACAGTAGCCACTGATGGTCATCGTCTCGCTATGTCCCAATTTCAACTTCAAGACTCCTTCGATATAGGTGTTATCATACCCAGAAAAGGTGTGTTAGAACTGGGGCGTCTTGTTGCAAATCGATCTTCCGATGTTTCTATTGTTGTGGGCAATAATCATATCAAAGCTGTTTTAAGCAATGTCACACTGATTTCAAAATTGGTTGATGGTAAATACCCCGACTATCAAAAAGTCATACCAAAAAATACCGATAAAGAAATACTGATAAACCGTAAAGTTTTTAAAGAAGGTTTACAAAGAGCTGCAATTTTAAGTAATGAAAAGTTCCGAGGCGTAAAACTAATTCTCAATAATGCAGAGGGTATTACGCTTTTATCACACAATCCAGAACAAGAAGAGGCAGAAATATTTATACCCGCAACCACTCAATCTTATGATTTAGAGATTGGTTTCAATGTGCAATATCTTCTGGACGTTGTTAACTCTTGTGACGAAGAAAATATTATGATCTATTTAGGTGATATTAATAGTAGCGCTTTAATTCAAGGAGAGAATAATCCTAATTCAATTTATGTTGTTATGCCAATGCGACTTTAATTTTAATGACTTGGTGCAACCTTTATATAGATGGAGTTAGAAATCTTAATCATTTAAATATTGATCTCCATAACAAGCTGACGTTTTTCACGGGAAATAATGGGGCTGGAAAAACAAGTATACTTGAAGCGATCTGTCTATTAACAACAGGCAGATCCTTCAAGACACGAAATAAAATTAGTGCATTACAACATGATAACGAAAAGCTTCATTTGTTTGCTGAATTTAAAGATAACCAAGAGAACATACATAAACTTGGTTTTGGAATGACACAATCGGGCTTAAATACCATTAAATACAATGGAGAGGTACTTAATTCACTAGAAACACTATCCTCCCATTATTGTATTAAAGTCATTACACCGGATGTTTTTACTTCGATTACTGGAAAGGTAGATGAACGACGCAACCTTCTTGATTGGCAGTTGTTCCACGTGGAACAATTTTTCCTAGCAACAAAGAAAAAATATACAAAAGTATTACAACATAGAAATGCCTTATTGAAGGAGGCAAAACTTAACAAACAACCACTGCATGAAATCCGGAAGAATATTCAGTATTGGAATGAATTACTCATTTCTTTATCTGAGAAACTTGATAATTACCGTGATTCGACTGTTGATACCTTAACATTTAAGCTCAACCAACTTCTCAAAGAGAGTAATACTATCAACAACTCCATGTTAAATATCTATACACTCAGTCATCGCTATTCAAGAGGTTGGTCAAAGGAAAAGCGACTTATTGATCAACTGACAGCTTCCTTGCAAGATGATATTTTTAAAGGTTACACACAATATGGAGCACATAAGTTTGACTTTACTTTTTTCATTAATCGTAAATCAGCTGCTGAGACTCTTTCGAGAGGCGAACTAAAGACACTTGCAGTCGCAACGCAAATCGCTCAAGTTTCTATAGCGGCACAATACAAAAACAATATATTGGTTCTTATTGATGATTTGTTTGCTGAACTTGATTATGAACATGCTATTTGGTGTCTTCAACAATTATGGATAATGCCCAATGTGCAAGTTATTGTTACTGGTATTGATATCCACGATGCAGTAAAAGACAAATTTAGTGCAAAAGATACTAAATGGTTCCACGTGGAACATGGTAAAATTACCCAAAGATAGATAAATACAAATAGGACAAATTATGTCAAATATTTATGACTCAAGCAGTATTAAAGTTTTAAAGGGTTTAGACGCTGTAAGAAAACGCCCAGGCATGTATATCGGTGATACAGACGATGGCACAGGATTACATCACATGGTCTTTGAAGTGGTGGATAATTCAATAGACGAAGCTTTGGCTGGACACTGTAGCAACATATTAGTCACGATTCATCCAGATAATTCAGTTTCAGTGAGAGATGATGGAAGAGGAATACCCGTCGAAATACATGAAGAGGAAGGGGTTTCTGCAGCACAGGTCATTATGACGGTTCTTCACGCTGGTGGAAAGTTTGATGATAACTCCTACAAAGTGTCTGGGGGTTTACATGGTGTAGGGGTGTCTGTTGTAAATGCATTATCTAAGAAACTGGTTTTGACAGTGAAAAGAAATGGACATGTTTATGAGCAGGTTTATATTCATGGCGAACCCATGGCTCCTATTGAAATGGTGGGAAATACTAGTTCTACTGGGACAGAAATACGCTTTTATCCAAGTGAAGAAACTTTTACCAATATAGATTTTCACTTTGATATTCTGGTTAAAAGATTGAGAGAATTGTCTTTCTTAAACTCTGGCGTAAAAATTGACATATTAGATGAACGTACTGGGAAGGAAGAAAAATTCTCTTATGAGGGGGGGATTAGTTCATTTATAGAATACTTGAATCAAGCAAAAACGCCTATTCATCCAGATATATTACATTTCACCGAAGCTAGAGATGATGGCACCACAGTTGAAGTGGCACTACAATGGAATGAATCTTATCAAGAAAACATTTACTGTTTTACCAATAACATACCTCAACGGGATGGTGGTACACACTTAGCTGGATTTAGAGCCGGTCTAACCAGAACACTCAATACCTATATTGAGAACGAAGGTTACAATAAGAAATCTAAAGTGAATACAACAGGGGATGACTCAAGAGAAGGCCTTACTTGTATAATTTCTGTTAAGGTACCAGATCCTAAATTTTCATCACAAACAAAAGATAAATTAGTCTCTTCTGAAGTTAAATCTGCAGTGGAAAAGACAGTAAGTGAAAATATGAACAATTTTCTTTTAGAAAATCCGCAGCAAGCCAAATTGATTGTGACAAAGATGGTAGATGCAGCTAGAGCGAGGGAAGCCGCGCGTAAGGCAAGAGAAATGACCAGGAGGAAAAGTGTGCTGGATATTGCTGGTTTACCGGGTAAGTTAGCTGATTGCCAAGAGAAAGATCCTGCCAACTCCGAATTATTTATCGTGGAAGGGGACTCGGCGGGAGGTTCTGCCAAACAGGGTCGAAACAGGAAGAATCAGGCAATTCTACCACTGAAGGGTAAAATTCTTAACGTAGAAAGAGCAAGATTTGATAGGATGATATCCTCACAAGAAGTAGGAACATTAATTACTGCGCTTGGTTGTGGTATTGGGCGAGAAGAATATAATCCAGATAAAACCCGCTATCATAAAATTATTATCATGACGGATGCTGACGTCGATGGCGCGCACATCAGAACGCTATTATTAACCTTCTTCTACCGACAAACAATTGATCTAATACAACGAGGCTACATCTATATAGCTCAGCCCCCTCTCTATAAGGTTAAGAAGGGTAAACAAGAGCAATACATTAAAGATGAGCAATCTTTAGATGATTATCTCACCACTATAGCGCTTACCGACGCCATATTTAAACCTGGTGTTGAAGAGCAAGAAATATCAGGCGTAGCTTTGGAAAATCTGATTAATGATTTCAAAAAGGTTCAAAAAACTATTCAGAGACTCAGAAAAATATACCCAGATGCTTTATTAAACTGTTTAATGTATATCTACAAATTAAAGACCGACGATTTGAAAGAACAAGAAAAGGTAGAAAACTGGTGTGAAGCGCTCAATAAGCATTTTCAGAGCAACACCCAGTTAGCAGGCGCGATTAATTACGAGATGACACTTCATTTTGATGAAGAAAGATCTATTTACTTGCCGGAAATTGTGAGTTTAGAGCATGGGATCACCAGAGTTTATACTTTAAGTCGAGAATTCATCGATAGTGATGAATATGCCAAAATCACAAAGTTGGGTACCTATTTAACCGATTTGATTCAGCCAGGTGCTGAGATTCGAAGAGGTGAAAGGATTGAGAAAGTTTCAAATATTGGTGATATGGTAGAATGGTTAATGAACCAAGCGCGAAGAGGTCAAAATATTCAACGCTATAAAGGATTGGGCGAAATGAATCCTGATCAGCTTTGGGACACAACCATGAACCCTGATAGTAGAAGATTGTTACAGGTTAAAATCGAGGATGCGATTAAATCAGACAGCCTTTTTGCTACATTGATGGGTGACGATGTAGAACCGAGACGTGCCTTTATTGAAACCAACGCAATGGCTGTTTCGAATTTAGATATTTAATAAACAGGAAATAAAATGAAAAGAATTCGAATAGCGACCAGAAAAAGTCCCTTGGCTCTTTGGCAAGCAAACTTTATAAAAAATCGTTTGTCGGAACTTTACCCAAATATGGAATTAGAGTTAGTGACCTTGACGACGAAAGGAGATCAGATATTAGATTCCCCTTTATCCAAAGTGGGCGGAAAGGGGCTATTCGTGAAGGAGTTGGAAGTTGCCATGCTCGAGCAAAGAGCGGACTTGGCTGTGCATTCCATGAAAGATGTTCCCATGGTTCTACCAGAAGAATTTTATATTTCCACTATATGCCAGCGTGAATGTGCCACAGATGCATTAGTATCCAATCGCTATCAATCTATCGATGAGCTACCGCTAGGTGCAGTGGTAGGTACTTCGAGCTTAAGAAGACAAACACAGTTGAAAAAACTGCGTCCTGATTTGGTGATAAAAGATCTGCGAGGCAATGTTGGCACTCGACTATCCAAATTGGACAATGGAGACTACGATGCGATTTTACTTGCTTCAGCTGGTTTGATGAGATTGAGACTAGAAGAAAGGATTGCCACTAAGATCCCAGTTGATAAAATGTTACCAGCAGTTGGCCAAGGCGCTGTAGGTATAGAGATCAGAAAAGAAGATTTGCAATTGGCAAAACTGCTTGAACCCTTACATTGCCAATCAACGGCCGTTAGGGTCAAAGCTGAAAGAGCGATGAACTATAAATTAAATGGTGGTTGTCAGGTGCCTATCGCAGGATATGCTATATTAAAGGGTGAACACATTATATTAAAGGGCATGGTTGCCAATGTACAGGGTACAAAATTTATTCATAAAGAAATGCAAGGCTTAGCAGAAGAGGCCGAAGAGCTAGGAACTAAAATGGCTGAGGCATTGATTGCAGCGGGAGCTATGGAGTTGTTAGGTACTATGCATGGATAGTGGTATTTCACCGAGATTACTATTATTGAGAAGCGAGCAAGATAATGCTGAAATGGAAATACTTTGTTCAGAGAGAGGAATAAAAACATTTTCATTTTCAGCACTAAAGCTATTACCAAAGAAATTAACACAGCGAAATATTCAACAATTAAAAGAAGCAGAAATTATTATATTTTGTAGTAAACCAGCTGTTACATTTTTTCAGCAATATTTAAACCATATAGAACAAAAGAAAATATTTGCTGTGGGTAAGAGTACTGGACGATTCTTGAAAGGATCAGGACTAGAAACTGTACAAATACCACAACAACAGGATTCCGAAGGACTCCTGGCGCTTTCAACTTTACAGAAAGTATGTGGTAAAAAAATATTGGTGATCAGTGGTGAAAATGGATTAGATACTATTCAACAACGCTTAGTTGAGAGGGGAGCTTTTGTTGATAAATTAGAGGTTTATCAAAGGCAAAAAAATCAGATGGATAATGGCACATTATTAGCATTAAAAAAATTCAAACCTAATTGTGTGCTAATCACCAGTGTTGAAATACTAGAGTCGTGTGTTAAAGCTGTTGCTGGTTATATTGATCTCTCAAAACTTCATATTATTAGTGCTTCTAAAAGAATAACACAAGCAGCGAAATTAAAAACATTTCAATGTATTACTCAAAGCGAAGGTGCATCAAACTTAGTGATGTTACGCAAAGTTTTGGAAGTATACACACCTCCAGAGAATAAAAATGAATAATGTAAAGAATATGGATAATCAGGATCAAAAACTTATCGTGCAAGAGGAGGGTAGTCAAAAGAAAGCTAACCCACAAGTGCCTAATACAAACCAATCAAGAATAGTATTATCAATGATACTTGTAGTTATTTTATTAATTGTTAATCTCTTAGGGTTAGGCCTTGCAAGTTGGTATTTTAATGATAAAACAAGAGATTTTGAAAATGAAAGTCGCGGAAAATACGACCAGTTGAATAGCACATTATCTAAAATAGATAATGCAAATCCAGAGATTAATCAAAAAATTAATCAACTTCAAGATGCTATTGAAAAACAACAAAAATTAATCAATGTGAAATTAGAAAAAAATCAAACTGAGCAACAAAAATGGATGAAGGATGTTGAGGATCAAATCTTTGGTATTCAAAAAACAAACAAAGATCCTAAAGCTGCATTACAGCAGGAATTAGTGAATACAGAAGTTGATTTTTTAATTAGAACTGCACAACAAAAATTAAGTTTAACGGGTGACAGTAAAATGGTTATTCAATTATTAGATGCAGCAGATGATCGTTTAAAAAAATCTAAGAATATCCGTGCAATTAAAGTAAGAGAGGCTATAGCCGTTGATAAAACGCAATTAAAACTTTTAGAGGCTAATGATCCAGTTTCTAGTTTTCTTACTATAGAAAGCCTTTCAAAGTATTTGAAAGAAATGCCCTTGATCAGCTTAGATGATCAAGGAGAAATTGTTGGGGAAAAAAATGATAAATCCCATTTAAGTTTGAGCATAACAAGCGTGTTAGATAAATGGTTTAAAGTAACAGATATTACCGACAAACCCATTCAATTATTATCAACTAAAGATCGAGTTGTTATTCGAGAGAATGTGGAATTTATGTTGCATGAAATACAATATGCCATCATGACCAACAATGTGAAATTTAAAGATTCAGCTCTGTCAAAACTAAATACCTATTTAAAAGAATATTACATTCTCAATAATAGTCAAAATGAATTTATTGTCTCTGAAATTAAAAAATTAGAAGGTGCTAATACATTACAGATTAACAGTATAATTTTATCAGCAATTGATGTGCTTCAGGAGTTTGATGTAAAACAAAAAGATGTAGTTCAGGGTGTCGAATGAAAATAGTTATTGGATTACTTATATTTATTATTGTTGGTTTTATACTGGGCCCATTGGTACAAAATATTCCAGGTAGTGTTCATATCCTGCTGACAGATAAAAGTATTCAGTTTCCATTATGGATAGCTCTGATTTTTTTAGTTTTGTTTTTTGTAGGTACAGTTTTTGTAATACATTTATATCGATATACCACTTCAGGGTTAAGTTCCATCACCGGAAAATCACAGAATAAAAAAAATAAATTGGCGATAGTTCATATTAACAATGCTTTTCTTGCCTATATCAAAGGTGAGTTTGAAGAGATGAATAAATGGCTGATTAAAAGCTCAATGCATCCCCAGTTGAACTTTTTAAGTCACTTATATGCGGCAAAATTAGCACAATTTCAGTTGGATATTACACGTAGAGACAAGTGTCTGATAAAAGCCGCTGAAATTAAACCAGACAAACAATTTATTGTGGATTTATTCAAAGCAGATCTTTTAATTCAAGAAGGAAATAATATAGAAGCTTGGAATATATTAAGTCAGTTAAAAGATCAAAGAAATAAAAAGGCGATCAACTTGATGTTAGATGTTGGTATCAAACTGAAGCGTTGGGATGAATGCTTTGAATTACTGTTACTTTCAAAAAAGTTAAAAATGACAGAATATTCCAAGGATTTTCAGTTTTATGAGAGGGTTGTTTCAGGTGTGCTGGAACGGTTTCAAACACCGGTTGATCTCAATGTATTGAATCAGTTTTGGAAAAAAGTGCCCAAAGAGGTAACAAAAGAAGAACCGATTTTTCTTCAGTATATAGAATGTTTGTTTAGGTTAGGCGATAAAAAAACAGCGCAAAAACTATTGGTGGATAGAATCAAAAAACATGAGTCGATCAATGGGGCTGCCCTTTATTTAACGCTGGATTTTGGCGATAAAGCTTCTCAGCTATTATTGGTTGAAAATTCGAAACTGGAAATGGCCAGTCATGAAAAAGCGTTGTTATCTTTAGTTAAAATAACCTGTGATTTAAATTATTGGGGAAAAGCCAGAGATTATTGCGAATCTTTGTTAGCGCTAAATAGTAAAATAGACTATTTACTTATTATGAGTAAGATTCTTTCGGAATTGGATCAAGCCGACAGATCATTAATTTTTTATCAAAAAGCGCTGAAACAGTTGAATTAATTAATATAAAATTTATTTCAATCTAAGTTTACTTAAGTAAAGGGTGATCTTCAGGCAATTGTTTAGTTACCCAAATAGCCAGTTTATGTTTCATATTGGGTTGATCTTCGTGTTGTTTTGGCAAAGCAGCAACCAGACCTTCACTGACCAATAAACGATATAAAGCCTCAACTTTAACATTTGAAGAGTCATTAGGGCCAAATTTTTTATACCCCCTTCTTTGGGCATAGATTTCTGCCACCTCAAGGGCTTTTTTGGTTAATGCCGCTTCATTTTTAAGTTTTTTCATAAGATGAACTTTCAGATCCACAGTGAGCAAAAATGTAAATAAGAAGGAAAAAGATCCCAAAAAAAGAACTATTTCGGTACATTTTACAAATATCAGTTAATATGCAGTATAGACCTAAATATTAAGGTTGTCTGAGAATCCTTTCAACCTTTAACCATAACTTCAAATGAATAACGAGCCTTATGACATTTTTTCCGCTAGAGAAAGACCCCCAACGAGAAGCAGAACTTTCAAAATATGAGGCTCCAACCGCGAGCCGCCAGTATATCTTGCAAGTTTTAGAGCATCTGAAACAGCCCGCAGAATTGGAAGAGTTGATTGAAGCTTTTGGCTTATCAGATGAAGAGGCGATTAATAAGTTAA
>PCTP01000243.1:0-2164 GCA_002770795.1 Gammaproteobacteria bacterium CG22_combo_CG10-13_8_21_14_all_40_8
GAATTTAATCACACTGTATTAGTTGCTGGAAGGGAATTATGTTCTATGCTTGCAGGATCTGATCAAGGAGCCCTTCACTGTATTTATGTGTATGAAGCACTATGGCATGTGGATGTGAATAATGATGGTATTATCGGTTATCCACCAACTGGTGATACGGCTGCGGCAGCAGAAAGGTTGCTGAATGACTTAGGCTTATCGACCAATGGTCAGGCACATGGTTCTGCTACCTATTATAGCCAAACCTGCACTGGTTCTCTTTCAGGAGGGACATACACATTAACTTGCAAAAGACAGCCCGTCACTATACGTTGGTAACTGTATAATTCTTTCCTCATTGCTGCCGATTTAGGGCGGCAATGAGGAGACCATCAAGAGCCACACTCTCAAATTTGATCATTTCGATATAAAATACCCAACCCATACAATCAAAATCAAACCCATCATTTTGATGCCTGCAATAAATGCGAGCTTTGCTCCAATGAATAGGAAATTTGTCCATTTAAAACCAGTTATCAATACACCCTATCACTCAACATAACGAGTAGGATCTACGACCTTAGCCTCAGAAAATCCCTGCTTTCGTAAACCACAACTATCGCAATGTCCACAAGCTAAACCCTCTTCATTCGCCTGATAACAAGAAAGTGTGGCATGGTAAGGAACGCCTAGTTCTGTTCCTAAAGCAATAATTTGTGCTTTGGTCAGGTGAATTAATGGGGCTTCTATATGAAACTTATGGCCTTCAACGCCGGCTTTTGTGGCCAGATTGGCCAATGTTTCAAAAGCTGACACAAACGCAGGGCGGCAATCTGGATAACCTGAATAATCCACAGAATTGACACCGACAAAAATATGACGAGCGCCTAAAACCTCAGCCCAGCCTAAAGCCAGTGATAAAAAGATAGTATTTCTCGCGGGGACATAAGTCACAGGAATACCTTCACTATGGCCTTCTGGTACTAAGATATTTTTATCCGTTAAAGCGGAGCCTCCGAACACACCCAAATCAAAATTAAGAATTTTGTGGTGTGCCACTTCAAAATGCTCGCTCACTATTTTAGCTGACAGCAATTCCGCATGGCTACGTTGCCCATAATTAAAACTTAAGGTGTGGCAATCAAAGCCTTGCTTTTTAGCGATTGCTAAAGCAGTTGCTGAATCTAATCCTCCTGATAACAACACCACGGCTTTTGGAGGAGAGTTTTCTACATTGTTCATGATAGCGAACCTTTTTCTTTAATTATCAGATAGCTCAATTAAACGCCTTTTTTATCGCCCCAAAGAATTTTATGAAGCTGTAATTGCATTCTGACAGGTAATTGATCTTGTAAAATCCAACCCGCTAATTCAGCGCCATCGACTTCTCCGTGGCTAGGTGAAAATAAGATTTCACACTTATTAGCAAGTTGATGTTCATCCATTTTCATTCTAGCCCAGTCATAGTCTTGACGGCCACAAATGACAAACTTAATTTGATCTTTTGGGTTAAGATAAGCAATGTTATCCCATAAGTTTCTCATCATTTCCCCAGACTTAGGGGTTTTGAGATCCATGACTTTAACCACTCGAAGATCGACTTTAGATACATCCAAAGCACCGCTGGTTTCAAGAGAGACTTGTTTACCCATATCGCAAAGCTTTTCGAGTAGGATCAAACAATTAGGTTGAGCTAGAGGCTCACCACCAGTCACGGTAATAAAGGGAGTTTTATACTGATTAGCCGTTTGGATAATATCTTCTATTTGCTGATATTCACCGCCAGTAAATGCATATTCGGTATCACAGTAATGACAGCGCAATGGACATCCAGTTAACCGAATAAAAACCGTGGGGAAGCCAACGGTTCTTGACTCTCCTTGCAAAGAAAAAAATATCTCGGTGATTCGTAATCGATTCATAGGACTCCAACCCCATCAGAAACGGGATAAATAGCTCGCAGGATTTCAAAAAGAATGTCTCTCTAACATCCTGATCCTATTCTGGGATTTTGATTTCGGACAGTCTTTTCTCTGCCATTCTAGCCGTTGTGCTATTAGGATAGTCAGCAATGATTTTTTGAAAAAGCTGTTTCGCTTCAACCAAAGCACCCGTGCTATTTTTGATATTAGCCACTTTCAATAAAACATCAGAATATTTATCAAAATCGGCATAATTTTTTAAG
>PCTP01000243.1:2236-9005 GCA_002770795.1 Gammaproteobacteria bacterium CG22_combo_CG10-13_8_21_14_all_40_8
GCATTGGGTACAAATTTACTTTGTGGATAGGTTTTAATGAAGTTTTGATAGGCAAGTATCGCTTCAGCATAATTTTTATTGCGCACTAATGGGAAAATAAGATTGTAGCTGTCTATGCCCTCATCCACTAATGTCGGATTGGTATTCTTAGCAGCTGGTGTTGTTGTTTCAGGTTTGTTACCAGTGGGGTTACCTTGATTTGACACCATTTGCTTCGGTGGAGTTTGAGAAGCTGCGGTGCCTGAACTGATGGTAATGGGTAGTCCACCATCACCAGACAAAGCTAAAAGTTGTTCACGGACTTCAGATAACCGAGTATCTACATCTCGATAAATATCTCTTTGTCTATCCGTCAGTTGCTTAAGACTATATGAATGCTCTTCTTGTGTACCCCTCAATGTGGCTAATTCCTGTTGAATATCAGAAATTTTATATTGAAGATTTACAAAAAGTTGATTTCGTTGTTGTAATTGGTTTTCTATTTGAGTCACTCTTTCCTCAAGGGATAGAGGTCTTACAACATCTACAGCATCAGCGTTTAAAACTATAAAAGGGCTGGTGACCATGATCACCAACCCTACTAATGCGGACGTTTTAAATTGTCCGTTTCTCATCATATTACCTATCAATTAAAGATTGTATTTGATTTCTACTCGACGATTTTTTGCCCAAGCTTCGTCATTGTGACCATCAGCGACTGGACGCTCTTCACCATAACTCACTACTTCGATTTGACTGTTAGAAACGCCAAAACTACGGAACATATCGGCTAAAGCTTTAGCACGTTTTTCACCTAGAGCGATATTGTATTCTGGAGTGCCACGTTCATCGGCATGGCCTTCTAACTTAACATTCACTGCAGGGTTTTTAGCTAAGAATTTAGCATGAGCCTCAATCAATTCACGGTACTCAGCTTTTAAGTCATATTTGTCTAGATCAAAATAAATGGTACGGTTAGCTCTAAAGGCCTGATCTTGTTGTAATGCGATTTCTTCAGCAGTCGGGCCTGTTGGTTCAACAACACCAGTTGTGCCTGTATCAGCAGTAGTGGTTTCTGCTGGAGCAGTGGCCTGTCCGCCGGTCGTTGTGGTACAAGATGCTAAAAATAAAGCAAAAAAGCTCAAAACCAAGGCTTTACAAGTAAGATTTTTCATGGTATTCCCCTGTTAAGTTAATAAATTATTATTCTAACAACTTTTATTTATAAATTTTCGTTACTTTTGTGACTGTTGTGTTTACATCATTAATCTAAATAAGGCGACCAAGCTGGTGCCCTCACGTCTCCTTGATTACTCGCTGTTAAGATGGTTCTAAAGCGTCCATCCGTTGAAACTGCGGCCAAAACACGTCGCCCCCTTGACAATGTGGCATATATTATCATACTTCCATTCGGAGCAATACTGGGAGATTCATCTAATTGTGTTTCTGTTAAGGGTTGAATTATACCTGATTTTTGATCGCGAATGGCAACATGAAAAATATTATTTTCACGATGGATCAGCACAATCTCCTTACCATCAGCTGTATAAGCAGCACCTGCATTGTAATCGCCATTAAAAGTCATGCGTTCTGGTGTTTTATCACCTAAGGCTATTTGATAAATTTGCGGCTTTCCACCTCGATCTGAGGTAAATATTAAATGTTGTCCATCTGGATGCCAGCTAGATTCTGTATCTATACCCCAATGATCGGTGATACGAGTTAAACGATTAGTGGCTAAATCTAGAATATAAATCTCAGGATTCCCATCCTTTGACAAGGTCATAGAAAGGCGCTTTCCATCAGGTGACCAAGCGGGTGCACCATTGATGCCTTTATAATTTGTCACGGCTCGGCGTTGGCCAGTATAAACATTTTGAATAAAAATTTGCGGTCTACCAGACTCAAAACTGACATAGGCCAATTGTGAGCCATCAGGTGACCAAGCTGGCGACATAATGGGTTGATTTGAAGCACGAATTAAATTTGGATTATAACCATCGGCATCTGAGACAAAGAGTTGATACTTATTTTTAGCACCTGGCTCTAGGTTAATGTACGCCAGTCGTGTTGAAAATGCGCCTCTGACACCTGTGAGCTTTTCATAAATAATATCAGCAATTCTATGAGCATAGCGACGCATTGATGCAGCATTGACCTGACTGCTGCGTGCATCCAAAATCATTTGGGACTGGGTTTTGATGACGAGCTCACCATTCAAAATTTGTTGATTGGGTTGAATCTCCGGAGATGCGCTAAAAATATCTAATAGTTCAAAACTAATATTGTAAGTATCTGCCTCCACTTGCTGTATCTGACCCACAACGACATTTTCAATACCACGACTTTTCCATTTTTCCAGGTGTACATCGCCTGAGTTAAAGGGAGTCTCGGGCAAATCAGCTAAAGGAGTTGGGCGAAAACGACCACTGCGTTGCAAATCACTAAAAATAATCTGAGAAATATTTTGTGGAAGTGCTCCAGTCCCTTGAAATTTAAAAGGGATAATAGCAATTGGCCTAGCATTATCAGCGCCTTTAGTAATTTCTATTTCCAAAATTGCTTGAGCCGATAAAGGCAATAGCGTCAAAAATACTAAGCTCAGTAAATAAAATCGAGAGGTTTTTGGGAAATATTTCATAAAGAATTAATTTACTCCTGGAACAATTTTATTGAGTTTGAGTCGAATATCTCTAAGCTTTGCAAACACATCTTTATCCTGAGATACGGGCAAAGGCTCGGATTTTTTAACTGCGATTAAGGCATCGCGACAAGCAATATCAGCACCCTCAATACAATTCGCATCAATCACTAAACCACCGGGAGCCAGTCGTAATCTGACCACGGCATCCACGCCTTCGTTGAGATTTCCACGAATTGTATCACGGATCCAAAGTTGGTATTTTTCCACTTCTGAGATAACAAATTTCTGATGCTCAGCGGTAATGGCTTTTTGTTCTTCTAGCATCTGCTGTTCTAATTCTTGCTGACGCTTGCGATTAAGCTCGTCTTGCTCTCTTTTCTGAGCAAGAACTTTAGCTTTGGCCTCTTCAACTTCACGTTCTTTACGTTTTTGTTCTAACAAGAGGCTTTCTTGCTTATTTTTTTCTGTGGCACGTTGTGCCGCTTGTTCTTGTTCAATACGTTCTTTTTCTGCTAATAGGCGTTTTTTCTCTTCTTCTAATGCTTTAGCCTTGGCATCCTTTCGCTTTTTTTCAGATTCTTTGGCTTCTTCATCAGCTTTTTTACGCTGTGTGATGGCATTTTGGGTTTTCGCACTTTCTCTTCTTTGTTTGGCCTCTAATTCTGCCAGCTTTTTCTCAAGAGCGCGTCGTCTGTCTTCTTCAGCCTGTTTTTTTTTGCGTATCCTGTTGGCTAAATCATCCACTTGTTTACTATCAATCGCCACAGTTTCGGCTGGTTTATAATGATTTTGCTGTTTTTTATTTTCACTAAAATTGGTGGGCACAATCAAGGAATTTTGCTGCGGTTTTTCAGTTAAAAAATCCGCATTAAAAAGCACCAGAGCAATTAACCCAAGATGAAGTAAAATGGAAGATGTGATGGGAATGAAAAGAGCGTGCTGTTTCACTTTTTGCTCTCCCCAGGCTCTACCATTAAACTGGTATTGTCGACACCAGATTGCTGCAGCGCGACAAACAACTCCACCACTTGACCATAAGGGATAGTTTTATCACCGTTGACATACACGGCCACTTTAGGAGAAACCTGACGATGCGCTTTTACTAATGTTACTAATTGACCCAAACTAATAGCCTGATCCTGAGTATCACCAACGGTTAAAAAATAGTGACCATCTTTATTAATAGAAGCAATTAAGGGTGTTTCCGCATCAGTAGACAACGGCTCGCCCTCTGCTTGCGGCAAATCTACCTTTACCCCCGCAGTAATTAGCGGTGCTGTAATCATAAAAATGACGAGTAACACCAACATCACATCAATGTAGGGCACCACATTAATTTCTGAAACAGGTTTTCTGCGTTTTTTTAACTCCATGACTTAAATTCGTCCTTGAGCCGCGCTCATTTCTTCTTCGGTATGAGCAGGAATAGAAGTAGCGGTATTTTTACTATGAGCTTTACGATGTAGCAGACCTGAGAATTCTTCAAAGAAATAACGATACTGATTTTCTAACTTTTCTAAACCAGCACTATAGCGGTTATAGGCAATTACCGCAGGAATAGCCGCAAACAAACCCATCGCTGTCGCCACTAAAGCCTCTGCAATACCGGGAGCAACCATGGCAAGAGTGGCTTGTTTAACACTGCCTAAAGAGATAAAAGAATGCATAATACCCCAAACTGTACCAAACAATCCGACATAGGGAGAGACTGATCCAATGGTGGCTAATAATGACAATCCGCCTTCCAAATCATCCATCTCTCTGGAAAAGGTGACGCGCATAGAACGTTGTGTTCCATCCATCACCGCATCGCCTGAAACACCTTCTTGCTTACGCAAGCGCATAAATTCGCCATAACCCGAGTGAAAAACCTTTTCCAATCCTGTGAGGCTATCTCTTCGATGGGCGAGAGCCGCATAGAGCTTATTCAGATCAATACCAGACCAAAATTTTGCTTCAAACTCTCGAGCACTAAAAGCAGCAGACTTATAAAGTCGGCTTTTTTGTACAATAATGGTCCATGATACGACGGATGAAAACAGTAATAATCCCATAATAATTTGCACCAATAAGCTGGCGTTTAAAAAGAGATCGACAATGGAAAGCTCAGATGTCACAGGTTAAATCCTCAAGTAAATTGGGGGGGAAAGTTCGGGGGCTCATGGTATCTAAGTTTACACAAGCCACTTTAATGGAGGCTTGTGACAACAAATGGTTATTGTTCTGTTTTAGGGTAATCTTTTGCTCAAACTGTAAACTTGCATGGCCAATTTTCATGAGTTGGCAACTCACTATGAGTTCATCATTAAATCGTGCAGGTTTTTTAAATTGGATGTCGGCACTCACCACGGCAAAGGCAATATTTTGTGCTAAAAGTTGGGGTTGTTCACAACCAATACTTCTCAACCATTCGGTGCGAGCACGCTCCATAAATTTCAAATAATTGGCATGGTAGACAATTCCGCCAACATCGGTATCTTCATAGTAGACTCGTATTGATGTAGAAAAGTGCCTCATCGTTTAAATATTTTCTCTTATTTTTATCTCAATTAAATCTATGATTGATGATTGGGTGGTGTTAAACCAAAATGTTGATAAGCTTTTAGCGTGGCGATTCGCCCTCTTGGAGTGCGCACAATAAAACCCTGCTGTATCAAAAAAGGTTCTAGAACTTCGTCAATAGTGTCTTTTTCTTCCCCTATGGATGCCGCTAAGCTGTCAAGACCCACTGGGCCACCATCAAATTTTTGCATCATGGCCAAGAGTAGTTTTTTATCCATGGTGTCAAACCCCTGGTGATCAACATCCAGCATATCCAATGCACCACTGGCGGTTATCGCATCAATAATGCCATTGCCTTTTACTTCGGCGTAATCTCGTACTCTTCTTAATAAACGATTTGAGATTCGAGGCGTTCCTCTGGAGCGCCTTGCCACTTCGTAACAACCCTCGGGATCAACTTGTAGTCCCAGTTTTCCAGCTGAGCGTTTAACGATGCCGGCTAAATCTTGAATATTATAAAATTCTAACCGTTGCACAATCCCAAAACGATCTCTTAAAGGCGACGTCAATAAACCTGCTCGTGTTGTGGCACCTACAAGGGTAAATGGTGGCAGTTCTAATTTTAATGAACGCGCCGCAGGCCCTTCGCCAATCATAATATCCAACTGGTAATCTTCCATGGCGGGGTATAAAACCTCCTCCACCACAGGACTTAAGCGATGTATTTCATCAATAAACAACACATCATTGGGTTGAAGGTTGGTTAATAATGCCGCCAAATCACCCGCTTTTTCAATCACTGGACCAGATGTGGACTTTAATCCAACCCCCATTTCATTGGCAATAATGTGAGATAATGTGGTTTTTCCGAGGCCAGGTGGGCCAAAAATTAAGGTATGATCGAGGGGCTCATGGCGATTTCTGGCCGCATTAATGAATATCTCCATCTGCTGGCGTACTTGTTCTTGACCATGATAATCGCAAAGATAGAGTGGCCGTATCGCTCGATCGACTCGCTCTTCTTCTATTTCAGGAGCACTGGAAATAATGCGTTCACTTTCAATCATGGCTTTTCAAATTTATCAGTACATCTTTGGGTGAGAAAATGGGTAATCCCAATTTTAACTCAATGGAAGTCAACATTTTTTAGCTTGTTGATTGTTTGGTTAATAATACTGCGCTATTTAAACAAGTGCAGCGGCATGACTCAAGTGTTTTTATCAAAAAAACACTTTTCTTCCACATTGTTGAGCTTATTTGCATGAAGTCTTCTCAGTGTGCTGATCTTACATGGATTTCAGAGCAAGTCTAATCATCTCTTCAGTGGTTGACACTTCTTTGGCCACTTTGGCAATGGTTTTGGCGGCTTGTTGGGGATTATAGCCGAGGGAAACTAAAGCAGAGATAGCATCTTGTTCATGATGCTGTGATGGACTCACTGATTGTGATGGCGTTTGGTTGCCGACAACAGACAAATCAAAAGACCAATTCTTTAGGCGATCTTTCATTTCCACCACTAAACGTTCAGCTGTTTTCTTGCCAACCCCTGGTAAAGCAGTCAAACCCACATAATCATTTTCCATGACTAAATGAATAAAATCATGGGTGTTCATCCCTGATAAAATCGCCAGCGCCATCTTAGGG
>PCTP01000243.1:9049-9345 GCA_002770795.1 Gammaproteobacteria bacterium CG22_combo_CG10-13_8_21_14_all_40_8
ATCCAAATTGATGAAGCCAAATAGCATTTGCACATCTTCTCGTACCACAAAATGGGTGTGCAAGGTAACGCTTTGCCCTTCACTGGGTAATTGATAATAGGTGGTCATAGGCACTAAAACCTCATAACCTAGTCCCTGTACATCGATCAATAAATCAGGCGCTTTCTTTTCAATTAAAATACCTTTAATTCGACCTATCATATGAGTCCTCAATTAAACCTAAATAAGGGGCAAGTTTCTCAAGATCTCAACGCATGCGCTTGCGTCTGACTTTAGTAGCACCCAGGATAGCTCCT
>PCTP01000243.1:9378-15183 GCA_002770795.1 Gammaproteobacteria bacterium CG22_combo_CG10-13_8_21_14_all_40_8
ATGGCTAAAGCATCGGCAGCATCAGCCTGTGGCGTTTTGTTTAAACGCAACAAGGTGGTCACCATATGTTGAACTTGGGTTTTATCGGCAGCGCCTGTACCCACTACGGCTTGTTTCACTTGTCTTGCTGAATATTCAAAAACATCATAACCCAGCATGGCGGCAGCCACCATAGCCGAACCTCGTGCCTGTCCCAGTTTAAGGGCTGAATCGGCATTCTTGGATAAAAACACCTGTTCAATAGCGACCTGCTGTGGCTGAAATTGGCCAATAATGTGGCTGATCCCTTGAAAAATTTGCTTTAATCTAGAGCTTAAAGGGGTATCTTCATCAATCTGAACTCGAATACAGCCACAATCCAAGTACTCAAGTTTTTGTCCATCGGTTTTAATCACGCCATACCCAGTGATTCTGGAACCGGGATCGATACCTAGAATAATGGGCATAACAGAGATTTTAGCCAATAATTTTCTGTTAACCTGGTCATATATCAATCCCAAAACAGTGAATGACAAACATTTGACTCCAGCTTTTACTCTGAAATCGATAAGGGTGCGATAGAATAATATAACGCCTATTTTCTGTTGCTTATACCCCTGAGCATTAAAATGCTCAGGGGTATAGATGATTATTGTGCTGGTTTTTCCTTCACTTGAATATGTAAATCATCTAATTGAGGCATTTCCACCCGTGAAGGGGCTGATGTTAAAGGACAACTTGCCGCCGTGGTCTTTGGAAATGCAATCACATCTCGAATACTCTCAGCACCACACATCAACATAATGAGTCGATCTAACCCAAAAGCCAAGCCGCCGTGTGGAGGGCAACCGAATTCAAGCGCTTCTAATAAGAAACCAAATTTGTCTTTAGCATGCTGTTCTTCAATATTGAGAATATCAAAAATCGCACTTTGCATTTCACTACGATGAATACGGATTGAACCACCACCAATCTCACTACCATTTAGCACCATATCATAGGCTCTGGAGAGCGCTTTATCGGGATTTGCTTTTAACAACTCAATATCATCGATGTTTGGCGCGGTAAATGGGTGATGGATAGCTTGCAATGCACCTGCATCATCTCTTTCAAACATGGGGAAATCGACGACCCACAAAGGTTTCCATCCAGATTCAACCAAATTGAGATCTTGAGCAATTTTAATTCGCAAAGCACCTAAAGCATCATTCACAATCTGTGTTTTATCAGCACCGAAGAAAAGAATATCGCCAGTTTCAGCGTTGACTTTATTCAGCAGATTAGTCATAGCAGTTTCATCAAAGAATTTAACGATGGGGGATTGCAGACCTTCCAAGCCTTTGGAGATATCATTGACTTTAATATAGGCCAATCCACGCGCCTTATATTTACCCACGAACTTAGCATAATCGTCGATATTTTTACGACTGAGTTCCGCCCCCTTAGGCACACGGATCACCGCCACTTTACCATCGGCACTATTCGCTGGATCTGAAAAGACTTTAAAATCTATATGGCCAACCAACTCAGACACATCGACTAACTCCATGGCAAATCTTAAATCGGGCTTATCGCTACCATAGCGATTCATGGCTTCATCATAGGTCATTCTTGGGAAAGGGTTCGCCAAATCAACATCCAAATGCTTTTTGAAAGTGGTGCGGATCATATTCTCCATCAACCCCATAATCCCTTCTTCATGCATGAAGCTGGTTTCAATATCTAATTGGGTAAATTCAGGTTGGCGATCTGCTCGTAAATCTTCATCACGGAAACAACGCGCAATTTGATAATAGCGGTCGAAACCTGACATCATGAGTAACTGTTTAAATAGTTGAGGAGACTGAGGTAATGCATAAAAACTACCTTCATGGACTCGACTTGGCACTAAATAATCACGCGCACCTTCAGGCGTAGCTTTGGTTAAAATGGGCGTTTCCACTTCAAGAAAGCCTTCATTATCCAAATACTCTCTTAAAGTACGACACACGGCGGATCTCAACTTGAATCGAGCGGTCATTTCTGGACGTCTTAAATCGAGATACCGATATTTCAAACGGAGCTCTTCGGAGATCTCAGTCGGTTTATCGACCGGAATCACAGGTGTTTTTGCGCGATTTAAAATGGTGAGTCCAGTACCGACGATTTCTATTTTGCCTGAATCCATCTCCGCATTAATCATGTTTTCGGGACGTAGCCGAACGATACCTTCTACTTGAATCACATCCTCATAACGTAAGGATTCAGCAATTTCAAACAAAGCCTGATTATCTGGTTCAAAAATAACTTGTAAAATGCCTTCTCTATCTCGCAATTGAATAAAAGCGACACCGCCCAAATCACGACGACGATGAACCCAACCACAAAGGGTAATATTCTGTTCTGCAAGTTGCTCTGCTACTTGACCGCAATAATGTGTTCTCATGAGACTCTTCAATTTGGTGCCCCTCAATCTGTCAGCTTATCAACGTGACTCAGATAAAGCATCATACTTGTCAGGATAAGACAGTATGATCAGACCAGGGAAGCAGGTTTAATTTTAAGCAGAGAATTTTACGCCACTCGGGTCTGACAGTAAAGAATACTTATACCTGTGTATACAACCAAACAATTCGTTTAAACTGTTTCAATTTTTAGCATTAAATGTCTTTGACTGAAGTCTTAACCTTATTTCATTGGGTAGATTGGCTGTTGCGATCTTATGGTATTAGATGCAGCCATTATTGTTCAAGAAAATATTATACGTTTGCGGGCAACGGGATTACACAATCATAAAGCAAATGCTAAGAGGGGCTATTCAAGTAACAGGTGCTTTGTTGGCATCCACAGTCACCAGCGTGGCCATTTTTTTACCCATTTTATTGATGAATGGTATAGAGGGACAGTTGTTTGCCAATCTTCCCTCGCTTTATCTGTTGCTGTCGGCTCATCCATGATAGCAGCCATCACCATATTGCCCGTTGCCAGCCGTTATTGGTTAAAGGAAAAGTAATAAGGATGTCGTGCATTCTCAATCCACTCGGTTTGGAAGAGATCTGCCCCTCTCCCAAACTAATGCACCGTATTGCCTGGCTGCGCCCGCTTTGCAATGCGAAGCTTCGGCTACAGCACTGTTCCAACTAAAGGTCTGGATCTGCTGGAAGATGCTGCTCATCTTCTGTCGTATTCAAGGACGCCATAGCGACCTTGATTGTTTAGGAAAAACTACTCGCGATTGGTTTTTTTCTGAGGAGGATTAATCCAAATGACCTTAGTTTGGCTTTGATGAGCAGCTTTATTGACTTTATTCATATAATTCAAATCAGCTACTTGCGTCCTTCCAATATAACCATTTGAAGTGCAACCTGAGATGGTTAAGAGAGATGGGATGAATACAACAAATAATAATGAGATGATGCGCTTTTTCATTTCTTTCTCCAAGTTAAGGGTTCCTAATTCGGTCAGTATTTAATATTTAAAACACTCACCCTCAAATGAATACTAACGCTTATTTACGATTGGATCAGTAGCGTTTTACAACTTTTTTTTGTGAAAAATTCACTATTTTTTATTTTTAGAAACATCATTTTCTTACCAGATTTATTTTATAACACTAGGTTTTAAAAACGAATACTTACCCATATTTTCATTCTTAAAAAATAGTGTTTGATCACACCAGAAGATGCGCAGCATCTTCTGGTGTGATTAAATTAAATTTTCAAGCCGACAAAACTCAGTAAATGATGAGGATAATAGTTCTACATCTACATCTGGAGCAAGGGCAACACGCACAACATAGTCCTTATCGTGTTCTTTGGTTGTGCCTTGGGTTGATGTCGCAGGAATTGTCCAGTAACAACCTTTAAGTTGACCGTAACTAACGCAATTTTTACAATCATTAGGATGATTTGTGATCATAAAATGAATCAATTTTTTATTCAGAATTTTTTGGTTTTCATCACGTTCATGTTTCGTTCCTCCTGTTGCAGGTAAATCTAAGGAGAACACAGAGGGTGTGAAACCCTGTGAGGCAATTTCCTCCGATACAAAATAAATTTTAGATTGAGGCAATACACTTTGAATATGCTGAACAAACTGTCTTGCATTATGATAGGCTTTTCTAATCCTATCAGGCATGGAAGGCATATTCTCAGCCAAAGTGACCAGCTGATGTGGAACTGCACTATTATCGGATAATAGGAGATGCTTTGAGATAATCTCCATTAACCCCTTAGCGCTATCATTGGCGGCACAATAACCCGCGATACAACGGCCTCCACTGGGAAACTTTGAACCGCTAGAAAAAGAGATGGTTTTCACTGCGACCAATTCACTCTGTTGATGCAACAATTTGACGTTAGGACAAAAAGTTTGATCAACCATAAACACGGGTTCAACTGCCAACCCCCCCTTGTGATTTTTTCTTTTTGCGCCTAAAACTTGTCCTAATTGCTTCATATCGGGGACTTCAACACGAGGATTGGTTGGAATTTCAGCAAGCACAATAGGAAAACCGTCACTCATGCCAACTTCACTTAAGACAACCTCTAGACTTGCAACTAAATTTTGGCCACCATCCACATAGAGATCAACAATCCCTACATTGGGAATTAGCTCTGCTATACGTCTAGCTTGGTCGTTTGTTCCCCCATAACAATTGGGTGGTAAAATGATTTTAATGGGCTTTTCAGGGTATTGTTTCATAGCATTTTCTACCAACCCCATCATAATGGCATACTGTATCGAAAGGCCACTTGATGCGATCAAAGGCATCAACACAGAGCCGGTATTTTCCTTAATACAATCAGCTATGGTATTAAAAACTTCAGGTTTATATACATCAGGTTGATATTTTTGGGGAATACTCTGATCATCATTCACCATCTCGTACAACACATTTAAAGCATGAATAGGTGTCATCGCAATAGTTTCACGCCGTCTTACATGTTGAATATCTTTCACTAGATTTGGGAGCTGGGTATTATGAACAAATAAAGCACTTCCATAATCCGGATGAATATTCACCGTCACATCCACATTAGCATTGACTTTCAATGACTGGTTATAAGCTAATTTTGTGACAAAGATAACGCTTCCTCTCACATGTGGAGCTATTTCAGAAACATTCTTGATTTTATGCAGGTTGACCTGATAACCATAGACTTGCTCTAACCTTGGAATATCAATTAATGGAGAATTATCGGTATCGTAATAAATGAAAGTCGGTTCACCATTTAAGGCATTTCTGCGTAAAAAAGCCAAAATTGGCATCGTCTTAGAAGAAAAGGTAATCACCTGTTCTGAAGATAAGCCATTTAATTCAGCTAAAACCCATTCTAAAATGCTGGATAACTGATGCCCTAAACGAATATAGTCATAAGCCGTGGGAAGTTGCTCCAAAGCCTCAACCAAATAATCCCCTGTAGACAATTGCTCCTTCAATTGCTCCAAAAACTCTGATTTGGCCAGTGCTTCATTGTATATATCTAAACGATGCGTCGTTAACTCGACCCAACTTGCAGGCAAATTCTGTAGTATTTGTCTAACGTTCATAAAACATTGTTCAATTGAATTCAATTTATTCTCCTAACCAGGTCACTTATCTCAGGTTTAAAAGTCAGTAACTGTATTAGCGTACTAACTTTTTACAGACTATTATTCTACCCGTTTTTAATGACTTTAAACACCGCGAGTCTTGGCGAGCAGCAATTCTCGGTAAAACATCCCGCCCCTTGCTTTAAATGTGACGAGTCTAGGAGCCTGTCCGAGAATAGCGATCGTAGCGAGGGCAAGTCTGTTTGAGTCAGATTTTTCGATGGATTGAGGCGAATAGTCACTCTATTTAAC
>PCTP01000243.1:15197-27727 GCA_002770795.1 Gammaproteobacteria bacterium CG22_combo_CG10-13_8_21_14_all_40_8
ATAAGTGTGATCTTGCCCGGTTCCATCAGGGACTCCTATTCAATTTACCAACGATTTCGAAAAACCATGTTGAAAAACTAAGCCAAAATTTCAATATACTGGATCATTAACTGTAGGCTTTTCTCGCCTCGAAATTCATTCACCTCGGGTCGATATACCACTCGAACTTTTTGCACAGTATTTGACCAAATTAATGGATCAATATTAAAGGCAATCGCATCAACCGCCATTCCAGAGTCTGTTTGCAAAATAAGTTTCACATGTTTAGCTCCCACGATTTTTTGTGTAGCCACTTTAAATTCACCATCAAAACTAGGCTCAGGAAAACCTTGCCCCCAAGGGCCTGCCATTTTAAGGATCTCTGCAGTCTCTAAACTCAACCATTTTGAGTCTAGCTGACCATCTGACAATAGTTTATGGTTAAATAAACGTCCCCCCAATTGAATGTTAATCGCCTTTTTTAAAGCAGACTCAAATTCCTTTAAATAACGATTATCAAGACTCAATCCTGCAGCCATAGCATGACCGCCAAACTTGGTAATAATATGAGGATATTGACTATCGATCCAAGCAAGCGCATCTCTAATATGAATACCTGATACAGAGCGACCAGATCCTTTGATTTTAGTACAATTAGGGTTGTTGTCATCTTCTTTGGCAAAAGCAAAAACAGGACGATGAAAATGTTCTTTGATTCTTGATGCCACAAGACCGACCACACCTTGATGCCACTGAGGGTTATATAAACAGAAGGCTTCTGGAGTTTCTTCACTCGTTAAAGAGCTTAATAATTCTTGGACTTGTGCTAAAGCTTCCTGTTGCATCGCGCCTTCAATCTCACGGCGTGTTAGATTAAGCTGATCGAGCTCAATGGCAAGGGTTCTAGCTTGATACTCATCTTTTGCTAACAGGCATTGAATACCCACCGACATATCATCTAATCGTCCAGCAGCATTGAGTCTAGGGCCTATGGCAAACCCTATATCACTGGGGGTAATTTGATAAATATTTTTCTTCGCCACTTCTAATAAAGTTTTGATGCCTACTCTGCAATATCCTTTCCTGATTCTTTTTAGACCTTGCTCAACTAAACGGCGATTATTAACATCCAACGTCACCATGTCAGCAACAGTCCCTACGGCGACAAGATCTAACCAATTGGCCATATTTGGAATCGGCCGTTGATTGATTTCAAACCAGTTTTCCTGAATGAGTTTTGCGCGCAAAGCCAATAACAAGTAGAAAGCCACGCCAACACCCGCCATATTTTTGCTTGGAAACAAGTCTCCAACTAAATTTGGGTTTACAATCGCTGCAGCATTAGGCAATTCATCAGGGGGTAAATGATGATCCGTCACAATCACTTGAATGCCTAAAGCATTGGCCCTTTCAACACCAGCTTGATTGGCAATTCCATTATCCACAGTAACAATTAATGCCGGGTTGGTTTGGGCAGCGACTTCAACAATCTCAGGAGATAGTCCATATCCAAAGTCAAAGCGATTAGGCACTAAATAATCTAAGTTTTCATGCCCAAAGGCTTGTAACACCTCTATCATTAAGGCGGTACTGGTTGCCCCATCTGTATCAAAATCCCCCACAATAACAATCCGTTTTTTTTCTTTGAGGCATGAATAAAGAATATGAGCAGCCATTTCAATATTACTGAGTGAACTGTAAGGCAATAACCTCTCTAATCCCATATCTAGATCATCACAACAGACAATACCTCGATTAGCATAAAGCTGATGCAATAATGCATGACCGTCCCAATCAAACAAATTTTGTGGTGTTTCACGACGACATATAGTTGGATTCATTCATTTTACCCTTATTTATTTTTACCTATATCACAAAAAATCAATGACAAAATTTTTCAAGGGGCTTATTTTTCCGCCAAAAGCGTCTTAAGTGTTTTGCTCTCAATTCATAAATATAGTCATTCCCTAAATCCAATGCTAATTGCTTAACTTGACCGGCTTTCAATGCCTCAAGCATGGGAGCAAGCCAAGATTTTTGCCATGTTTGAAGGTAATTCTGCCATGCTGTAACTAATCCTTGTCTCCTCAACCATAGAAGCTCTAAGTCAACAATTTGCAAACATTGAATGTTTTGATCTTTGAATGATTCTAACTGCATAAGCTGATAGCAATCAGGTAATTTTTCATGGGATATTTGTAACCTTTTAGCAGCGCCCAATAATAAATGAGAAGAGCTCACTAAATACTGAGCTTGAATGTTAGGCAGGCAGGCGTTGGGATTTCCCCATAAAAACAGACTGTTAAACGGAGACTCTTGATTTCTATCCATGGCTTGTATTGAATGTAGCCACATTTGAATTTCCGTAATAATTTTCTTCCAATAATTGGCATCATTCCCTTTTGGAAAACAGTGTAATTGATCTTTGCCAAGAGCTTGTAATGGTGAGATAAATTCCACTTGAGGATGATTCGAGCAAAACAAATAACCTTCATAAGGTTCCAGGTAACTTAATTGAATCGTTTCAGCAAAAATTTGATTAAATTTTTGCTGAAACGATGTCATATTTAAGGTACGGGGAAGTTGCCGATTTCCCAACAAATGCACAGCAAGCGTTTGAGCCTGATGGATCATCGGATCAGCTCTTAACCAAAAGCCGTTTTTCTCATGATGCTCATCATGAGTCGACCTTAAATCCAGATACTCCGTCCCCCATTTTGCATCACAATTGCCCGAAATTTCATGATCAGCAAGAGAATAGTAGCTTGAGTAATTGCGTGGGATCTGATCTGCCTTGGAAAGAACCACAGACAATGTGGGAAGATCTAAAATGGTAATTGGATGTTGATAGTCCTCAGCATGCATTGCAGACAACAATCCAGGAAGCTCTAAATATAATGTATCAATATAAGACATAGGTTTTGTAAATCACTTGGTTTTCACCTGTTTTCAAAAAAATTTGTTAAACTAAGCACCTATCATTTTAAGTGCGTCTATTTAAGGTATTTGTCTATGTTATTTAATGAAGATCCTAATCATGCCCGTTTCCAAATTCGCTCTTACGGACATGGTGAAATAAAAATCAATGAGTTAGTCTACACTACCCCTATCGTCGTCACCCCAGAACAAATAGTGACCGATATATTGCCATCATCTATCGCGGAGCTCAATTCAACACATTTTGAGGCGATTCAACAACTCAATCAAGAAATTTATCTCATAGGGACAGGTGAAACACAAATGCTGATGCCAAAAGATTGGATGATAATGTGCGCTAAATTAAACTTAACGCTAGATGTTATGAAAACTCAAGCGGCTTGTAGAACCTACAGGGTACTCTCAAGTGAAGGACGACCCGTTGCAGCCGTCCTGTTTCCTTAAGCTCGGTTCCTTGCTCTCTGTTTTTCATTCGCTTTGTCGTTATTACAAACCTCTACGAGTTAATTCCGTCATTAACTGTGGAGGCGTCAAGTAACCAGGTAGCAAGTCACCATTCGATAAAATAATGGCTGGTGTACCATGAATCCCAAATTTTGGTACCAAACCATAATGAGCTGCAATGGGGTTTTCACAAATTTTTTCAGGAAGATTAGCACCAGACATCACTGTGTCGAATGCACTTTTTTTATCCGTTGAACACCAAGCTGTTTCTAATTTTTTATAGGATGAAGTCCCCAAGCCAGCTCGAGGAAAACCCAAATAACGCACGGTGATCCCTAAATTGTTCATTTCATCCACATGTTGATGTAACTTTCTACAATATCCACAATCCGCATCCACAAAAACATCAATACGGTGCTGTTCTTCTTTGGCAGGGAAAGTGACCAAATTTGAGTCTTTCATGGCAGCCAATATTTTGGCTCGCATTGGCGATCGTTGCTTATCTAACTCCGCTTTGCTCACCTCAGTGAGATTAACAACCTTATCTTTAATAGCAATTAACTGTCCCGTAAAAAGATGATCTGCTGATCTTGATACGTAATAAATCTCTCCTTCAGCAACAATTTCAAACCAATCAGCCATAGGCGCAGGCTGAATACTTTCAACTTTGAAACCTGATAATCGAGCTTCAACTTTCAATTTAATTGCCTCCATAGCCGCCTGATCAAATGCATCAGTCCCCTTTTCAGGTGCTGCAACTAATAGAGAACTAGTAAAAAGAGCGGCAAATGCCAGCATTTTAATAATATATTTCAAAACAACCTCCAAATGAATGAAATGAATTATTTCATTCGTCTACGCATAACATAAATAGCTACAATCAGATGACATCAACCTCTTGGATGATGCAAATGGTGAATTTGTTTCAATCTTTCCTTCGCCACAGCAGTATATATTTGTGTGGTCGATAAATCACTATGTCCCAACAATAATTGCAAACTTCTAAGATCAGCGCCATGATTCAACAAATGGGTTGCAAAAGCATGGCGTAAACTATGTGGAGTAACAGGGGCAAAAATCCCGGCTTGATTGGCATAGAAGCGAATTCGATACCAAAAAGCTTGTCTAGTCATCCCTTGTCCTCGACGATTTAAGAACACTGAATCACTGCTGGGTCGGGACTGCATTGCAGGTCTAGCATCATTCAAATAGACCAAAATAGCATTTTGAGCCATTTCGCCCATAGGAATCAATCTTTCTTTATTCCCTTTACCAATAATCTGCACCAAACCTCGCCTAATATCCATTTGGCTCAATTCTAGGCCAATAAGTTCCGATACCCTTAAACCACTGGCATAACAAAGCTCTAGCATCGCTCTGTCTCTCAAGCCAATTTCTGTTTCTAGATCTGGCTGTGCGAGTAATTTTTCAATTTGCTTTTCTGATAATGCATAAGGAATATAGCGTCCCAATTTAATATTTTCGAGATTTAAGGTGGGATCTGTATCTGTTAAACGCTCCCTAAGTGCAAATCCATAATAGCTTTTAATGGCAGATAACCATCGGGCGCGAGTTCTTGTGCTCGTTGTTTTAGCTCGTTTTGCTAAAGCATCAGCGAGATCGGACTCCGTTGCTTGATTTAAGGTTTTATGATTCGACTGTAAATAATGTTCAAGCCAAGAAAGATCGGTTCGATAAGCTTGCAAGGTATTATCACTCAATCCTTTCTCTAACCAAAGTTTATCCAAAAATAATTGGATCATAAGCATTCAAGATTCAATAGGTACAATTTACGTTCGATTTGATGCCCAGCCGTGGCACCAGAAAAGCCACCTATCCCCTTTTTAGCCACCACACGATGGCAAGGAATTAACAAAGGGAGAGGATTTTTGCGACAAGCATTGCCCACTGCGCGTGCTGAGGAATTCAATGCCATAGCCACTTCGCCATAATTTTTTGTGGTTCCATATGGAATTGTTAATAGATACGCCCAAACCTTTTTCTGAAAATCAGTACCCTGTGCCTGAAAGGCCAAATTGAATTTTGTTAACTGACCTAGAAAGTATTGATCTAATTGCGCCTTAATTTGTGTGAATAAAGCCTGTGGTTCATGAGTAGACATATCAGTATCCACATCAAATTCAATCTGCGTAATTTTATTTTGTTCAATATAAAAACCTAATTGACCAATTGGTGAATCGATAATTAAATCCGGCATTAACATGGGTTTCTCTTTGATTTTCTCATCATGATAATGACACACAACTAACCCTATTGGAATGTAATTCTACCCAGTATTATCAAGAATACTGCTAGGAGATTGCTAAAAAGGGAAAAAATGAGGTAATAAAAATATAACCGTCAAACCATAAAAAACGGAAATAACCCAGCCGACTTTAGCAAAATCTTTTTTATGGTATTGACCTAAGTTAAAAACCATTAAATTGGTCTGATAACCGTACGGGCTGATAAAGCTGGCACTGGCTCCCATGGCAACCGCCATGGCAAAGGGTTTTACATCCACTTGAAAGGTCTCAGAAAAAATAATGGCTAGAGGAAAAATCAAGGCAGCAGCGGCGTTATTAGTCATTAATTCAGTTAAGATCAATGTCGCTATATATAAAACGACTAAGGCTTGAAAAGGTGTGTTAATCACATGACTGCTTTTAACAATATCAACCACATGAGTTAAAACGCCACTCTGTTCTAGCATACTAGCAAGGGACAATGCACTGGTGATAATAATCCAAAGTTGAAAGGGGATTCTTTGGGATAGTTCATATCCGTTGGTCATTTTAGTCAATAACAATAGTGCCAAAAAATAAAACAGTCCTTGTAATAAAGGAACAACATTCAAGGCTGAGAATAAAATAACGGCAACAAATCCCATAAAAACAAAGAGTGACTGTTTTTCATTTAATAGTTTATGCACAGGGATGTCACTGACAACATAAAAGTTTTTTTCTAAATTGTTTCGAGTATAAAAATCTTGACCTACAGCCAAGATCAAACTATCTCCTTCACGAATTTTTATATCCCCTATTTTTCCAGACAACTCTTCTCCATCTCGGCGAACACCAACGATTGCCGCATCAAACTTTGCTCGAAAACCAGATTTTCTAACCAATTTATCGATAAGTGATGAACGACTAGAGATCATCACTTCTACCAAGTTTGAATCTAAAAGTCCATCGTCTGACGCATAAAGTTCTAATCCATCAAACTGTTGTAATTGGTTAATAGCAGAAACGTCTCCAGAAAAAATCAGTCGATCATTTCCCTCAATTTTCTCATAAGGTGAAACTGGGCTAATTAACTTACTCTGACGAATAATTTCGACAAGAAAAAGTGAATCCAAATGTCTTAAGCCATTTTCACTGACAGTTCTTCCGATTAGCTTAGAGTTTGCGTTCGCCGAAGTTTCAATGAAATAAGCTTTAGTCTGTCCTTTTTGGGGACTGATTTCAGGTAACCAAGGCAATAAAAAATACAGCACCACTAAACAAACAAAAGTCACCGATACCCCAAGGGGTAGGAAATCCAAAAATGCCAAACTCAAGTTGGTTTCTTTTTCTAAAAAGCCATTGACGATTAAATTTGTAGATGTACCTATCAACGTCGTCGTACCACCCAGAATGGCGGCATAAGATAAAGGAATAAGCAATTTTGCAGGAGAGATTTTACGATTGTTTTGTACAATACTCATTAGGGTTGAAACCACTGCCGTATTGTTTAAAAAAGCAGAAAAAAATGCAGTTACAGACACTAGACGCCAGTAAGTTCTGGTTAAAGAGGGGGAAATAATATGTTTTTTTACATGATTGATAAGTGTGGTTTTTTCAAGTACGGAGGTACAAAAAAATAATAATATTAAAATCATTAAACTAGAGTTAGTTGCGCTCGATTGTAGCTGTTCAATGGATAGGCTTCCCATCGCAACCCCCATGAATACTGCGAAAGAAAAAATTTCAACCGCTTTAAACCGAGTAAAGATTAACGCAAAAATAGTGCCTAAAAAAATCAATAACACTAACAGCATATCTATCATGGAATAAACTGCAATTTATTCAAAGAGTCGGCTAATATCTCTAGCCTGCCAATGTGGAAAGTGTTTTCGAATAAGTGCATTTAATTCAACTTCAAACAAGCTGATTTTACTGTCATTGTCATCTTCGTGTTGTAGAGATTGGCAAATCATTCCCGCTCCAACCGTTGCATTGGATAATCTATCGATAATAATGAATGCACCAGTTTCCCGATTGACTTGATAGGTATCAAATGCAACGGATTGGATCATTTTAATCCGACACAAACCAATTTCATTTAATTCTAAGTGAGTTGCTGGCATTTTTGACAGGCTATTCACATCAACTCGATGTAATACTTCATCAATACTGCCAGAAGTATATTGAGTGGAAAATTTAATATCATATTGTTTGTTGGGCATCAATGCGCCCTCTGACATCCACACAATAAAGGCTTCAAAGCCATTACTCATTTGTGCTGGTTTATCTTTAAGACAAATCATGTCACCACGACTGATGTCGATTTCATCATTTAGGGTTAATGTAACCGCCTGACCAGTAACAGCACATGGTTGTTCACCATCAAATGTCACAATGGATTTAATGCTGGAAGTCTTTTTAGAAGGAAGAACCACAATTTCATCGCCCACTTGTACCTGACCACCAGCCACATTTCCACTAAAACCTCTAAACTCAGAATTGGGACGATTGACATATTGCACAGGGAATCTAAAATCCGATTCGGTAATGTGAGTCGTAATATCGATGGTTTCCAGCAGCTGTAATAAACTTTGTCCATGGAACCATTGCAACTTCTCGCTGGCATGGACCACATTATCCCCTTTTAAGGCTGACAAGGGTAAAAAATGTATATCTGGAACATTCAGCTGCTGTGAAAAGGCTAGGTATTCTGATTTAATTTGATCATAAACATCTTGACGATAATCCACTAAATCCATTTTATTAATCGCCACAATCACGTGGCGGATGCCCAACAGCGAAATAATAAAACTATGACGCCGAGTTTGAGTCTTCACGCCCTCTCTCGCATCGATTAAAATAATGGCTAAATCACAGGTCGAAGCACCTGTTGCCATATTGCGGGTATATTGTTCATGTCCTGGGGTATCCGCTATGATAAATTTTCTTTTATCGGTCGCAAAATAACGATAGGCCACATCAATGGTGATCCCTTGCTCCCTTTCTGACTGCAAACCATCAACCAATAAGGCCAAATCGACCTCATCTCCCTGAGTACCAGACTTTTTACTATCGCGCTCAATGGCGGCAAATTGATCTTCAAAAATCATTTTTGAATCATGCAATAAACGGCCAATCAGGGTACTTTTACCATCATCCACAGAACCACAGGTCAGGAAACGTAACATGTCCTTGTTTTCATGTAACTTAAGGTAAGCCAGAATATCGTTTTCTAATAATGCAGATTGATCAATCATCGTTTATCTCAAAAAAAATGGATAGATAATACTGAGTACGTAACAGCAGCGACTAAATATATTGATGGGACACTAAATACTGAATAATGACATCAACGGCCTGCTCAGGTTGTAACTCGACGGTATTAATAGAAATTTCCGGGTTGACGGGTGACTGATATTCAGAGTCGATCCCCGTAAACTGACTAATTTCTCCGCGCCGGGCCTTTTTATATAAACCTTTGGGATCTCTTTGTTCGCAAACTGTTATAGGTGTATCAACAAAAACCTCCACAAACTCATGAGGGCCCATTAAACCTCTGGCAAAATCTCGATCAGTTCTAAAGGGTGAAATGAAAGCAGTCAGGACCAATAAACCTGCATCTACAAATAATTTACCCAGTTCACTAATCCGTCTTATATTTTCCACTCTGTCTTTATCGGCAAAACCTAAATCACCACACAAACCATGTCGGATATTATCTCCATCCAATAGGTAACTGTGTTTTTTCATTTTCACTAATTTTTGTTCGAGTAGATTGGCAATTGTCGACTTCCCAGATCCGCTTAATCCAGTAAACCAAATCACACAAGGTTTTTGCTGCTTAGCTAAAATCCGATCATTTTTAGTCACTTTTGATTCATGCCAAACTACATCAGATGATTGTTTCATTTCATTTGTCATTAGAAGTAACCCTCAATTTTTTTCTTTTCCATTGAGCCAGTAGAATCAGCATCAATCACCCTCCCCTGTCTCTCCGAGGTTTTGGTCAACAGCATTTCTTGAATAATTTCAGGCAGAGTTGTCGCTTTAGACTCAACAGCACCCGTTAAAGGGTAACATCCTAAGGTTCTAAATCTGACGCTTTCCATTTTTGGTTTTTCACCAGGTTTTAATTCACAACGCTCATCATCCACCATGATTTTGACGCCTTCCCTCACAATAACCGGCCTTTCCTTAGCAAAATAAAGTGTTGGAATGTCGATAGATTCTTGATAAATATATTGCCAAATATCTAGCTCGGTCCAATTAGATAAAGGGAATACGCGAATACTTTCTCCCTTGTCCACGCGACCATTATATATATTCCATAATTCTGGACGTTGGTTTTTAGGGTCCCAACGATGGTTAATATCTCTAAAAGAATACACTCGCTCTTTGGCACGAGATTTTTCTTCATCTCGACGTGCTCCTCCAAATGCAGCATCAAAGCCATATTGATTTAAAGCCTGCTTTAATCCATCCGTTTTCATAATATCTGTGTGCTTCGCACTTCCATGAACAAAGGGATTGATGTTCATCGCTAGACCATCAGGGTTTTTATGCACCAGTAACTCAAATCCATACTTTTTTGCGCATTGATCACGAAAGGCAATCATTTCCTTAAATTTCCAATTGGTATCCACATGCAATAGAGGAAAAGGAATTTTTCCAGGATAAAAGGCTTTACGAGCCAGATGCAATAAAACAGAAGAATCTTTGCCTATAGAATACAGCATGACCGGCTTTTCAAACTCGGTAAAAACTTCCCTGAAAATATAAATACTCTCAGCTTCTAACTGTTTAAGATGGGTTAAACTCATGAAATTAATAACTCGTTAAGGCGATGTAAATGAAATATCTATTTTATTGAGGTATTTTAAAGGAATCTGCCGAAGATTTATAGACATAGCCTCAATAATATTGAAATCAGCTAGGGTTCACGCATGATCAGTGACAGAATAGAACATACAAGGCCTCAAATAAGCTAAGTGTTTCTCGCTTTTGGGTCTACATTCTTTCATCCGCTTTTTTGAGTGATAAGGATAAAAATATCTAAACTCATTTTGTTTCCTTTTTATTAGATGAGTATGTTAAGTTTATTTATAGTGCCTTGATCAAAGACACTCTCTCAGAATATCGTTGTTTATCTGGAGTTAGCACAAAGAAATGCTGCTGGAAATTACTTCAATACACCAAATATAGCTCCAGGGTTATTAATATGTGCATTATTCAATTGTGCCTCTAATCCTGCAATAAAACTTGATTGGTGTTGTCTTTGTCTGGCATAGGATTGAAATAACTGCAGTAACCATTCATCGGTGAGTTTTCCTTGTTTGATGGCGATACCGCTTAGATAGGATTTTAGCATCATTAGATCAACCACTAGAATCTTAAAAAATTGAAATGGCGATTTATCCTCTCTGATCATAAATTGATAATGATAAAAATAGTAAATCAAATAATTCAGCATAATTTGAGGGTTTTCATCAAAATATTGATTTAAGGTATTTTTCTGTGCCTTGGATAGAATGCTTTCGAAAAATTTAACATTATGTTTTAATATTTCAATCTGTGAATCTTTGCTTTCCCTAAGACTCACAGCTAAAGTGCTTTCGTTTTCTTTAAGCAGGGAAAATAATTGCATACGACATTGGTTAAATCGGAAATCGGATAATGACAGTCCTTCTGTTTCCTCGCGTTCTTTGATGATAGGTCTATTAAAGGATAATTGAGCATCTTGAGAAGCAAATAATTTCCATTTTAATAAGGGCTCTACTGGCAAAGTTGCAAAAAGTTTTGCAATGGTTCCATCCTGTGCCATTTCTGCCATGCTAACAATTAGCTGTTGTAAGCGAGGAATATTATCCAAATGCTCTTCTGATTGTTTTAAGAACAAACCTATCATAAATAACTTTGTCGATAAGTCTAATTTCTCATCAAGTATGACTGCAAAGCAAAACTCTCGAATAATACTCAACCAATCGGGTAGTTGTTGATGAATTAATCCACCAATATTCCCATGATTCAGTTGACTGGGGTTGTATTTTTTTGCATCAAACATCATAGCCGCTGGATTAAATAATATTTCTTTTGCCGCACTAGGGCATGAGAGACTTAAACTGGATTCGATCTGTTCTCCAAACCAATTAAAAACTCGAGGATAGTCTTGGCATGTGTGAGGTAGCGCTTGGTGCCCGCAACGCTTATGAATTTGACAGAGATTTTCACTATCTAAAAATGGACACATGGATTTTTCATCCATTTTTATAGTGGCATAATTAGTCTCTGATATTCGAGTTAATTTTAAATTAGAATTCGCCAATTGCTTGACAACAATGTCACCGATTTTTTTGAGTGATTTGAAGGATTTTTTATCAACAAACACCTCCCAAGTATGACAACAATGATCAGGACACCCCCCCCCCGGCACAGCTAAAATTTTTTACAAAAGCCGGCTCCAGTACATCCACAGCTTGGCTTAATGTTCTATTCATTATTATTGTCACTCCCAAATCACATAAATTCCTATACTCACTGAGTATAGGCGACTAATCAAATATTTTTGGACAATTTTGCAATGTGCAGTCGCATTTAGGGACATTTTTGTGATGATATTGAATATTATCAGAGAGAACAACAAGGCTTCTTCTCGTTAAAAGAAGCCTTTTGCTTGCTATTGAATGGTTATTTAACGTCTCTTAGTATCAGTTGTAATCCTTTCAAGAAGCTGCGAAGGAATTGATCTTTACATTCTCGATAATGTTTATGATCAACTCGACGGAAAAATGCACTGAGTTCATGTTTGCTAATAGGCGCTCCAGCTTTTTCCAGCGTTTCTAAAATATCTTCATTTTTATAATCTAAAGCAATTTTGAGTTTTCTGAGTATCACATTATTATTCAAATTCGTTTCAGCAACGGGTGGTTCACCCTCTTTAGGTCCACG
>PCTP01000243.1:27775-31350 GCA_002770795.1 Gammaproteobacteria bacterium CG22_combo_CG10-13_8_21_14_all_40_8
ACAAGCCACAAATTCAGGATCATCCTCTTTTTTAAGTAGCTTATCTATGTCATCAGTGCTTAGGGTTAATTGACCTTTTGCAAATATTTCTGCAGTTTTTTTATCTCTATAATTTAAAATAAAGCGTAGTTTTCTGAGTACATCGTTATTATCCACTAAATTTTTCCTTGTTTATGCTTTTTTAAATGTTCGGCTTTAGGGCGAGAGGTGTTTTGACCCGCTGGCTTTTGATGATTCGTTTTTTTAGGCATCGGCTTTTGACTAATGGGTTGTAGGTAAATTCCCTCATTTTCAATGCGAATTGTACCCTCTTTAAATAATCCACCAATACTACTCTTAAAGGCTTTTTTACTCATGCCAAATAACCTTGAGATAAGTTCAGGATCAGATTTATCATGGACTGGTGCAAAACCATTTTCGCTTTTCAAATAATTCAATATAATTTTGGCATATTTATCACGAGTTTTCTGACCGCCTTGAAGACTGAGATCGACTTTTCCATCTTCGCGTACACCTTTGATATAACCTTTTTTGTATTGGCCAAAGCTCAGTCTTTGAAAGACTTCATTTCTATACAAGACTCCCCAATGGCTGTGATTAACAATCGCTTTAAATCCAAGATCCGTGGTATTGGCGATAATGAGATCAACAGCTTGCTGTGGTTTATAAACGGCGGGTATTTGATCAAGGAACTTATCAATTTTTGAAGAGGCCACAATTCGACCATCTATAGAATCAATATAAATATACACAATATAACGATGACCAATATCCATTTTGACATGTTGTTCCGTCAAAGGAACCAACACATCTTTATCTAAGCCCCAATCAACAAATGCACCATGCTGATTTTTGGCTGTCACTTCAAGATAGGCGAATTCCCCGACTTGAGCTTTAGGTTGGATAGTGGTCGCTACCACCTCTGCCTGTGCATTATGGTAGAGGAATACATCCATTTTACTTCCAATGCTTGGCGGTTGACTCAGGTATTTTCTGGGTAATAAAATTTTTCCCAGATGCTCACCATCAAGATAAGCACCATAGTCTCCAACTTCTAATACCACTAATGCGTTGTTTTTACCGATTTGTATCATATCACTCTCAACGGGTTCGCCAAAAAGCTTTGCTTATGAATGTTTGGCTTTGAATGCTGCTTGCTGTTCTTCAGTTGCTGGTTTTTGATAGTGCTGCTTCCATTCATCATAACTCATACCATAAATTATTTCTCTAGCCGTTTCATAATCAACAGTTTCTGATTGTTTGTTGGCTTCGGCCATATACCATTTGGCCAAGCAATTACGGCAAAAGTCTGCCAATATCATCAACTCAATATTTTGCACTTCTTTATGTTCATCTAAATGTTTGAGTAATCGGCGAAAAACGCCTGCTTCAATTTCAGTTTTTGTTGATTGTTCCATACTATTCCTCATTACTTTTTATTGCATCAATTCTTCTAGAAGGTTCTTGAGTTCCACCACTTGCTGTTGTAGATTTTCCACCACAGCTTCAAGATCATTCACTCTAGTTTCTAATTGACCATCACTTTGTGACAACTGTTTATGGTCAGAACTCCCCTCATCCACATAGCTGAGTTGAGCTTGGCTTAGTTCGATGTCATCAATGCCAAACAAATGCATATAGCGCGAGGCATTTTTTCCAGGCTCACGAGGTAGTTTAACCACCATAGCATCTGGCCTGCGTTGGCTAAGTTGCACAAGGGTAGCTTCAACCTCATCCACATCTAAAAACTCACAGAGTCTCTGGGTGCGGACTCTTAGTTCTCCTGGCGTCTGAGGCCCTCTTAAAAACATCACACAAAGCAGCGCTAACGCTTGGTCGCTCAGTTGTAATGTGCCAAATTCGGTATTACAGAAGCGTTGTTGGTACTTCAGTGTTCGTTTGGCAAATTGTGCATCATCCACCACTAAACGCAATGTTTTTAACTCATGCAAGGTATCTAAAACCTGAGTTTCCGCCAATTGCAACACCGGTTCACGATTACTTTTTTGATTACAAGCAAGGGTTAAACTATTTAATGACAAGGGGTATTGTTCTGGTGTGGTGATCATCTTTTCTACAAGACAACCAATGACTCTAAGCTGTAATGCTGTTAATTTTTGCATCTGTCCCTTTCCTCTAACCCTTATCAGCTATAAATGCCTACGGCTATTATCCCCTGTGATGAGTTTTTTATAAAGAAATATAGCCTCTATATTTGAAATATCGAATTTACATTTGAGTACAGGGCAACCGCACGAATGGTCAGACTAGAAAAGTTTAAGCTATACCTGATGCTATAAAGCTGATCTCTCCCCCAGTTTGCCTTATTTTCCAAAAAACTCGGTGCTCTCTGTGTCCTCTGTGGTTCATTGATTGCTCTCTAACCTCTTTCCAAACCATTGAACCACAGAGAACACCGAGAACACCGAGAACACCGAGAACACCGAGAAAGTATGGTTTCAGTGATTGTTATGGCTATTTGATCATATCTATCTGAATATGAATAGTTTTTCGTGATCTAGCCCTGCACTTGAGTATTATACCCGTGCTACCCCAAAATGCTTGTTTCAGCAAGCATTTTGGGGTGGCACGGGTATAGTCTATATAACAATAAAACTAAATTTGCTAAACTATGTTTCTTCATAATAAAAATACAGTCTAAATAATGATTGGATTAGCTTTAGGCAGTGGTTCGGCTAGAGGCCTTGCCCATTTTGGGGTGATTAAGGCACTAAAAGAAAACGATATTCACATCGGCTGTGTCTCTGGTTCTAGTATTGGCGCTATTGTGGGCGCCGCTTTCGCTGGGGATAATCATCTGGGCTTGGAAAAAGCCTATCGAGCCATGGATAAACGCTCTGTCCGTTCTCTTATGGATCTTGTTCTACCCCGTTCTGGCTTTATGGAAGGGGAAAGAGCGGTGAAATTTATCTCGGAATATTATGGAAATGACAGCTTTGAAGCTTTGAATATACCTTTTCTGGCCATTGCTACTGATATTCTGACGGGAAAAGAAGTCATCTTGAAAGAAGGAAGCCTGACTCAGGCGGTTAGAGCCAGTAGCGCCGTCCCTGGTCTTCTCACACCCGTGAAGTGGGGGAAATGGGTATTGGCTGATGGTGGCATGGTTAATCCTGTTCCTGTGAGTTGTGTTAGGGCATTAGGTGCACAGAAAGTTATTGCGGTTAACTTAAATCATCACTTTTTTAGTCACCCCAAAAAAGATAAAACCCCAAAAGCCAAACTTTTTGGCAAAAAACTTTCGGCTAAAAATAAAGAAAAAAGTGAGGAAAACTCCTCTTCTTTGGATTGGCTCAGTAAATTAAGCCAACCTTTTAGTAAGTTGGACTATCCTGCCCTTATCAATTTCAATAAGTGGGTTAAGGAAGAACCTTTGCCTGGTATTTTAGATGTTTTGATGGCTTCGGTGGATATTATGGAAACTCAGATCACCGAAAATCGATTAGCCATTGATAAGCCCGATTTACTGATCCAGCCCAATCTAAGTCATATTCGTTTTTTGGATTTTCATAAAGCCAATGAAATTATCAATGAGGGATATCTTGCAACGTGCA
>PCTP01000238.1:85-16108 GCA_002770795.1 Gammaproteobacteria bacterium CG22_combo_CG10-13_8_21_14_all_40_8
TGGCATGGTTAACCCAGTTCCTGTGAGTTGTGTCAGAGCTTTAGGAGCGCAAAAAGTTATTGCGGTTAACTTAAATCATCACTTTTTTAGTCACCCCAAAAAAGATAAAACCCCAAAAGCCAAACTTTTTGGCAAAAAGCGTTCAATCAAAAATAAAGATAAGAGCAATGAGAACTCCTCTTCTTTAGATTGGTTGAGTAAGTTGAGCCAACCCTTTAGCAAGTTAGATTACCCAGCCCTTATCAATTTCAACAAATGGGTTAAGGAAGAACCTTTACCTGGTATTTTGGATGTTTTAATGGCTTCGGTAGATATTATGGAAACTCAGATCACCGAAAATCGTTTAGCTATTGATAAACCCGATTTACTGATCCAACCCAATCTTAGTCATATTCGTTTTTTGGATTTTCATAAAGCCAATGAAATTATCAATGAGGGATATCTTGCAACGTGCCAAGCATTAGAAGAATCAAAACAGTTTTAATTTAACCTCAGCTTCAGATGAGAGTGAGCGATGTTTTTGCTTAAGGTTAACTAACTTTTGAACTGTAATGTTTTTTTAAAGCCTGAGCGATTTGTTTCACTAAACTTGGGCCTTGGTAAATAAAACCTGTGTAGATTTGTACTAAATTGGCTCCGGCATTGATTTTATCAATGGCGTCTTGAGCACTCATAATTCCCCCGACCCCTATAATAGGCATCTCGTCTCCTAGCTCAATCCTTAACCGACGAATCACTTCTGTACTCACTTGAGTGAGTGGTGAACCACTCAGACCGCCTTCTTCTAAGGATAATTTTGAGAGGCTGACTGCTTTTTTATTAATGGTGGTATTGGTGGCAATCACGCCATCCATTTTAGTTTGCGTCAATACTGTACAAAGTTCTAATATATCTTCTTCTTCCAGATCCGGGGCAACTTTTACCAATAATGGCACATAGCGCTTTTGTGACTGCGCCAATTCATTTTGTTTGTTCTTAAGGGTGGTTAGCAAATATTTTAAGGCTTGGCCGAACTGTAAGCGACGTAAATCAGGGGTATTGGGGGATGAAATATTAATGGTAATATAGTCAGCAAAAGGATAGACTTTTTCTAATCCAATCAGATAATCATTCACGGCATTTTCATTTGGTGTATTTTTATTTTTACCAATGTTAATACCGAGCACGCCAGTAAACTGACTTTTTTTGACATTCTCAATCAGGTTATCAACACCGAGGTTGTTAAAACCAAAACGATTAATAATGGCTTGATACTTGGGAATTCTAAACAAGCGAGGTTTATCATTACCTAACTGAGCGACTGGTGTCACTGTGCCTATTTCGATAAATCCAAAACCAAACTTAGCCAGTGCGTCAAAGCAATCGCCATCTTTATCCAAACCAGCAGCCAATCCAACTCGATTGGGAAAAGTGATCCCGAAAAGTTGTACTGGATCTTTCACTTGAGTATGAGGTAATAACCACTTAAAGCGTTTAAGATTAGCCAAACTTTGATGATGCACAAATTCCGCATCAAGCTGAAACAAAATGTTCCGAATCAATGAATAAATCATATTTTCTCAGTGTAATTACTGGTTATTTTTTGGTACTTTTGGGTTTAGAGGATAATTTGGAGGCATCTGCTATCCAACGATCACCATCATACAAGGCCACCCAACCTGTGGCTTTTCCCTTTTCATCTTCACTCATTACATATTGACTTTTGTTCTTTCGAGAAAAACGAACCACCGCATCTCTACCCTTAGGATCTTGCGCTGGTGCTTCAGTTAAATAATTAAATTTGGGATCAAGTTGATCTTTCACCGATAATAATTCTTTCACTGTGGGCGGTCTGGTCTCACGGTTTTTAGGGAATTTACTTGCCGCTAAAAATATACCAGCAGCACCATCTCTTAAAACATAATGGTCATCGACTTTTTGGCAAGCTAACCAATCCATCACGATGGGATCAGATTTAGGTGGCGCAGCTTGGCCGTTTTTAAGGAGTTTGCGGGTGTTTTTACACGCGTCGTTGGTACAACCAAAGTATTTGCCAAAGCGGCCACTTTTTAGTTGCATCTTTGCACCACATTTGTCACATTCTAGCGAGGGGCCTTCGTATCCCTTGATAGCAAATTTACCCTTTTCAACTTCATAGCCTTCGCAGTCAGGATTATTACCACAAATATGAAGTTTTCTCTCAGCATCAATTAAATAACTTTCCATCGCGGTTCCGCAAATAGCGCAACGATGTTTAGCTTTTAAATTGAGCATTTCGGCATCTTCAGAATCACCTAAGGCAACGGCTTCATCACCCGGCGTGAGATTAATGGTCTTTTTACATTGTTCTGCTGCAGGAAGACTATATCCGGTACAACTTAAAAAGACGCCCGTTCCCGCTGTTCGAATGGCCATCTTCATTTTGCCACATGGACAATCAATATCCGTTTCTACCGTTTTATTTGGGCGCATTCCGCCTTGTTCGATATCCGCTTCTGATTTATCAAGGCGCAATTGTAAATCAGCATAAAAATGATCTAACACTTCCAGCCAATTTTTTTTACCTGAGGCCACCAAATCCAAAGTTTGTTCCATATCAGCGGTAAAATTATATTCCATAAAATTATCAAAGTTTTCGGATAATCTATCCGTCACAATTTCACCGATTTTCTCAGCGTAAAATCTTTTATTCACCAAGCCCACATAACCACGATCTTGGATAGTGGAAATAATATTGGCATAGGTAGAGGGTCGGCCAATGCCTCTTTTTTCCAGCTCTTTCACTAAACTTGCTTCGGTAAATCGAGCAATAGGCTTAGTGAAATGTTGATTGGCTTCATTTTCTTTAAGGTTTAAATACTCTCCCACTTGAATATCGGGTAGGGTAATTTCATCTTCATTACGCTTTGCTGGTGTTTGCACTTTGGTATAGCCATCAAATTTCAAAACTCGACCTTTGGCGCTGAGTTCATAATCTCCTGCAGCGACCTTCAGATTGGTAGAGAGGTATTGCGCAGGCGACATTTGGCAAGCCACAAATTGCTTCCAAATGAGTTCATAGAGTTTTTCGGCATCTTTTTCTACCTCTTTCAGTTTAGTAGGTAGTGTATTGACATCGGAAGGTCTGATAGCTTCATGCGCTTCTTGAGCACCTTCTTTACTGGAATAAATATTCGGTTTGTCAGAGAGATATTTGCTGCCGAAATTCTCAGCAATATATTCTCGACAAGCATTGAGTGCATCTTCACTCAAATTAGTTGAGTCGGTTCTCATGTAGGTGATGTAACCCGCTTCATAGAGTTTTTGCGCTGCCATCATGGTGCGTTTTACCCCAAAGCCTAAGCGTGTACTCGCCGCTTGTTGTAATGAGGAGGTAATAAAAGGTGCGGTAGGCTTGGAGCTTGTTGGACGGTCTTCTCTTTTACTGAGCTTAAAATCAGCGGCATTCAGCGCATTTAAAGCAATATGAGCTTCTTTTTCGTTTACTGCTTTGAAAGGTGAATTTTGATACTTGGTTAGTTGAAACTTAATGGCATCTTTTTGCTTCGTAGTCAGATGACTAAAGATATCCCAATACTCTTCTGGCACAAAAGCACGAATTTCGCGTTCACGCTCAACCACCAATCTTAAAGCAACAGACTGAACTCGACCGGCAGATAGCCCTCTGGCCACTTTTTTCCACAGTAGGGGAGAAACCATGAACCCCACCACGCGATCTAGAAATCGCCTGGCTTGTTGGGCATTCACTCGATTTAAATCAACTTCTTCTGGTTTAGAGAAAGCTTCTTGAATAGCTTTTTTGGTAATTTCGTTAAAGGTCACTCGTTTGAAACGGCTATCATCACCACCCAATACTTGCTGGAGATGCCAAGCAATAGCCTCTCCTTCTCTGTCCATATCCGTTGCCAGATAGATGGTTTCAGCGGTTTTGGCGCGCTCTTGAAGCTCTTTAACCACTTTTTCCTTACCTGGTAATATTTGATAGTTAGGCTTCCAGCCATGAGCAGGATCAATTCCCATTCTCGCAACCAAACTCTTATAACCCTGTTCTTTTTTGTAAACAAGTTTATCTTCAGGAGACATTTTTCGTGTTAATGCAGCTTGTTTTGCACGCGCTTTGGGATCGCTGGGGGTATTGCTGCCAGAAGTAGGGAGATCTCGTATATGCCCAATGGAGGACTTGACAATAAAATCTTTACCCAAATATTTGTTAATTGTCTTCGCCTTAGCGGGAGACTCCACAATAACCAGTGATCTTGCCATAAACCTTTTTGAATGCCTTTTATGAATGATTTTTACTTAAAAAGTATCTCTTATAAGAAGCAATAAGCGACTGAAGTAGATAATGCAACTAATTGGTGCATATATAGAGGCATTGAGTGTGATGGTCAAGTACCTAGCACAAAGAATTTTGTTTTAAATGGGGATTTTTGACGTTTTCAAGTGAATGTTAAGGATCAGTACAGCTTAAAAACGTCTTAGAATAATATCATAAAAAGTGATGATTAACATAGAGTTAAATCAAAAACAACCCGTTGAAAACAAATACTGATAGACAGTTCACTCCCTATAAAAAATATTTTCACGCTTTTCTTCGGAATTTTTTTGATAAAATCTCTACTTTGCTACTTTAAAGAAATTCAACCTGTCTCCTTTAATAGAAGCATGGGGGATTGCTGAGTCAATTTTCGCGATAGCGGAATTGCACTTAAAAACAGTATCAGAATGGCAGCAATAGGCATAATTATCCATAATAAGGGGTGGAATTTCCACTCCAGTTCCAGCAGACCCGCTGCAATGCCGTTATATAGAAACTCGGTAAGAAAAGCCCCAGCAAATCCTGCGGCAGATCCCAGCAATAACCATTCAATCCACATCATTCGAAGTATAAATTGATTCCCTCCACCCACTGCTCGAATGACCAGACCTTGGAATAACCTCTCTTGGTAAGTGGTCAATAGCACACTGAAAACGAGTACCATAGAGAGTAAGGCCAAGAACACCATACTCGCCTGTACAATCATACCAGCTTGAGCTATTAAAGCGGATACCTGTTCTAATAACTTTCTAGTGGCTATCACCGAGACTGTTGGAAATTGCCTTAAACTCTCTTCGACAGCTGCCGTCTTTTGCTGAGGTATATAAAAGCTACTGAGGTAGGTCGTTGCAACCTGCTCCAAGCTTTTTTCAGGAAATATAATAAAGAAATTGGGACGAAATGAGTCCCATTGCACCGTTCTTAAACTGGTGATCACCCCATCTACATAGAGAGACCCCACTTGAAAACCTAATTGATCACCCAGTTTCAGATCTAGCCTTGTAGCCAATCCTTGTTCCACTGAAATACCATTTTCAGTCACCTCATTCACCATAAAAATATTGGGAGGCCACTCCCCCTCAACAATTTTATTGTCTGGTGACAACTGCGTCGTCCAAGTGAGATTAAGCTCTCGTCTTAAGGCACCATCTTCACTCGCCTCTGAGCGAATCGCATCACGGATAAGAACACCATTTAAGTGCGTTAAACGCCCTCGTACGATGGGATACCATGTTGCTTTATCAATATTAAGCGCTGTCATATTTTGATCAATGGGTTCGATATCTGGTTCAGAAACGTTAAATAAAAATAAGTTGGGCGTATTTTCAGGCAAATCATTCTGCCACTGAGATAATAAATTTTGACTCGATAAAGAAACCACACCAAAAAGGCCTAACACCAAACTAATCACCATCAGCTGTAAAGAGGATGTTTTTTTCTGAGTACGCATAAGAGAAGAGACAACGGCTAAAACACCCGTTCTATTTTTTGCTAGTTTTAATGAAACATTGATCATTAAACTGCTTAACCCTTTAAGTAAAAAGGATAAAATAACAAAACCGAGCCCAAATCCTAACCAGAATTTTAAACTTGAACTCCAGTAAGCGGCAATCCCCATCACACAGAGAATACCTGGAGCCCAATGACTAAATGGAATTTTTAAGGTTTGAAAAGTGCAACGAAGTACCGCTAAAGGGGGCTGTTGGATGCTCATCAAAATAACTGGAAATAAAAAGGTGATAACCAAAAGCATACCAGAGAACAATGGCATGAAGAGCATTTGTAGCCGCCAAACAGAATCCCCTAAGGGAATGGATTGTTGCACCAGCGTTAAAACGCCTTGCCCTAATAGAAGGCCCAAGAATAAACCCAGCAAAGATCCTACAACAGAGACCCACAAGATCAATTGGCTATAATTTCCTAATAATTGAGATCTGCTGGCCCCCATACATCGCCATAAAGCCACTCTTTTACGTTGTTGTTGGGCAAATCGATAACCAGCCATGGCAAGTGTGGCACAGCCCATAATCAAGGCAATTAAGGTAATAATCGCCAAATAGGCACGTATTCTTTTCAAGATTCTTCCCGATGTTTGCTCATCATTCGGGTTTTTCCATTGCTTTTCATTCTCAAGCTTAGGTGCCAGCCATTGATGAAACAATTCCAGATCTTTTTCCGTACCCCCCAATAGCCAACGATATCCCACTCGACTACCTGGCCTAATGAGCCCTGTGGCATCCAGATCTTGATGATTAATTAAAGCTCTAGGCGCAAGTCCGACTAAACCGGACACATCACCGGGTTCCCTTAAAATAATAGCGGAAACTGTTAAAGGTTTTTTACCCACGATGACTTGCTTGCCAACGTCCACCTGCAAAATTTTGGCAATTTTGGGTGAAAGCCAAATCTCTCCCGCATTAGGATAATTAGCCAAAGTGCCTTTAGTCTGAGCGAGGGTCTGACTAATTAAAACCTGGCCTTTAATCGGATAATTATCCTCCACAACCAGCAAATTGCTGAGTTGAAAAGCCGATTCACTGGCCAACATACTGTCTAATTCGGTGATTTGCGTCTGTTTTAAGCCCATCATTTCGGCTTGAAGTAACCATTGACTTGGAATAGGTGATGATTGGGATAACTCTCTATCAGAACCGACAAGTTGTGACACACGATGGCCCAAGCTGGCTTCTAATTGGCCAAATAGCTTTTCACTGGCAGAAAAACTGGCGACCACTAAAATTAAGGTGAGCAAAAACAACTTGAGTTGTCCTGTTCTCCAAATATCCAAAACCAGTAGATTTTGTTTGAAAAGGTTATGCATTACTGTGAAGTTCCTTCTTAAGCAAAGCTGGCGCAATGGTTCCATTGTTAAGAAAAAGTCGTCTATCACAGAGCTGGGCCAAATCGAGATCATGAGTCACAAGGATTAATGTCGTGCCCATCAGCTCATTTAATTCGAAAATCAGATCTATGATTTGAGAACCTGTATGTTGATCAAGATTACCCGTTGGCTCGTCGGCAAATAAAATTTTAGGTTGTGTGACAAAAGCTCTGGCCAAGGCAACTCTCTGTTGCTCTACACCAGAAAGCTGTGAAGGGAGATGATGGATCCGATGAGCGAGTCCCACCTTGGTTAAATACTCAAGTGCACGGTCCTGAATATTCTCCTGTGAAAGCACCTGCAAAGGTAACATGACATTTTCCAAAGCAGACAATCCTGGGACTAAAAAGAAATTCTGGAAGACAAAACCAACACTTTGTGCCCTTAAAGCAGCCCTTGCGTCCTCATCTAATAAGGTCACTTGCTGACCATCCATTTCAATTTCTCCTGCACTGGGTGTGTCAAGTCCAGCTAGAATACCAAGAAGTGTTGATTTTCCAGATCCGGAGGCTCCTAAAATAGCCACTGTTTCACCTTGATCGACACAAAAATTCACATCATTCAGAATCTCGATTTTTTCTGTCCCAGACTCAATCCACTTACTGGCGTGTTTGACTTCTATAATGGGCATACCAACTCCTAGTTATTAGCTATCACCCTTTATCGTTCATTTTGAAAACTGAGAGTTACAACTGTTTTTTATTTGATAATATATACCCATAATCATGCAACATGCAGGTTTAAATGGAATTTAAATGCGCTTGGATGAGACATTGATTGTAGTTAAAGGGTTTCATTCCCCTTGCAAAATCAATAACAAAGTATAAAGTGCATTTAAACCCATCGAATAAGCGTATGAGCTCTTCCCCTTCATTATTCCTGAACTCAAAAGGGAATCCACCTTCTTTCATCCATGCGCCTATGCATGTTGAATGATAATGGGTATATTTGCTACGATGGATCCACATCAATTTAACCAAACTCACAATGAAAGCCATAAAATTTATCTTTTGGGTGATATTCTTTATTTCAAGCCCTAGCTATTCCCAAGAAGCCAACGACATTTCTACCAACAATGGCACATCAAAAATACTGATCTTAGGGGATAGCCTAAGCGCTGGCTATGGATTGCTCTCAGGCGAAAGTTGGGTGGATTTGTTACAAAATTCTTTTGCCACCAAAAACACATGGCATATAGAAAATGCCAGTATCAGTGGTGAAACCAGTGATGGGGGGAAACGCCGAATCCCTGATTTACTTCAGAAATATCAACCACAAATTGTTATCTTAGAATTAGGCGCTAATGATGGATTACGTGGTTTTGCCCCAAATATCACCTATAAAAACTTAGAGTTCATGATTCAACAATCCCAACTCAGCGGTGCAAAAGTTTTGCTTGTTGGCATACACTTACCCCCAAACTATGGAGAAATTTATGAAAAGGATTTTTATAAGAACTATGTGGATTTAAGCCAAAAATATCACACACCCTTGGTGCCCTTTCTTTTGGAGAAGGTAGGCGACAACCCTGAACTCATGCAACAGGATGGGCTTCATCCAAAAGCCAAAGCACAACCCCTTATATTAGAGAACGTTCTACTCTATCTTAAACCCTTGCTTAAAATTAAATAGGAAATGAGGGGCGATTAGTCCAAAAGGTAATAAACAGAAAATTTGAGCCACATTGACTATACTCTGAATATCCTTTTGAATTTTTTTGGGTCTTATGTTTGCAACAGCAGGAAAACTCCGACAATTCCTATTTCAGAGCCTGAAAGATATAGCGCCTATAATTTTGGTGGTGTTTTATTTTCAATCCATGGTGTTACAACGGCCGTTGGAAAATGTTCAGGATATGTTGTTGGGTTTAACCTTTGTGATATTAGGACTCACCTTTTTCATTCATGGATTAGAACAAGCCTTATTCCCTATGGGAGAATCTCTCGCCCATGCGTTTGCCAAAAAAGGCAGCTTATTTTGGTTGCTACTCTTCTCGTTTTCTTTGGGTTTTGGAACAACAGTAGCAGAACCGGCACTTATCTCCATTTGCAATGAGGCGGCAAAGATTGCTGGCGAGGGAAAAGTCATTGGCAATAGTTCTGAAGAAATTCAGCATTTTTCCAACAGCTTAAAATACACAGTTGCTTTATCTGTTGGTATTTCACTGGTACTGGGTGTTATTCGCATTTTAAAGGGCTGGCCTATTCGCCACTTTATTCTTTGGGGATATGTTTCAGTCATGGTATTTACTTTTTTCGCTCCCAAAGAAATTATCGGTATTGCCTATGATTCTGGAGGCGTAACCACGTCGACTATTACTGTCCCACTGGTTACAGCCCTAGGGGTAGGGCTAGCTTCCTCGATTCAGGGAAGAAATCCCATGACAGATGGTTTTGGACTCATCGCCTTTGCCTCTCTAATGCCCATTATCTTTGTCTTGGTCTTTGGGATCATTATGCTATGAGTCTATTATCACAACTTTTTCATACCTTTATTAAGACTATTTATGACGTCCTGCCTATTTTAGGCATTATCGCTACTTTTCAATTTTTGGTGATCAGAAAACCGCTCCCCAATCTCAAAAAAATACTGATCGGTAGCGGCTTCGTCATATTGGGCTTAACATTATTTTTAGTTGGGCTAGAGAAAGCTTTATTTCCTTTAGGCAGAGAAATGGCTTTGCAATTAGTGAACCACTCTCAAGATAATGCCATCGATCTGCAGGGACAATGGCAAAATTATCTTTGGGTATTGATCTTTGCCTTTTGTATCGGTTTTAGCACCACCATTGCAGAGCCTTCGTTATTAACGATTGCCATAAAAGCCAATGAAGTATCTGGTGGAAGCATTGGTATCTTAGGACTCCGGGTAGCCGTGGCTCTAGGAGTTGCTTTTGGTATTACCCTAGGTTGTTATCGTATTATTGTGGGAGAGCCCATTCAATACTATATTTTATCGGGTTATACTTTTGTGATCGTTCAAACTTGGTTTGCCCCCAAGTTGATTGTTCCTCTGGCCTACGATTCTGGCGGCGTCACAACCTCCACCGTGACGGTTCCTCTTATTGCTGCACTTGGTTTAGGCTTGGCAGAAACAGTCTCTGGAAGGAACCCCTTGATTGATGGCTTTGGACTCATCGCCTTTGCCAGTTTGTTTCCCATTATTTCAGTGATAAGTTATGCCCAACTGTCCGAAGCAAAAATATTTTTTTCACAGCTCAATAAAAATCGTCTCATAAAACGAAAGTTAAAAATGCAACAACAATTTGATGAACCATAAAAAAATAGAGGTAATAGTATGCACTTTAAAATGATCATCGCATTTGTCGATGAAAAGAACACCGATGATGTAATGGAGTCGGCACGCAAGGGTGGAGCGACAGGGGTCACAGTGATCAGTAATGCCAGAGGTGAAGGTTTAATCAAATCAAAAACCTTTTTAGGTCTCACTCTTGAAACACAAAGAAATGTATTAATCATGTTGGTGGAAGAACATTTATGCCGCCATATTTTGGAAGAAATTGGGAAAGTGGGACAGTTTGATGATAAACCAGGCGCAGGTATTGCCTTTCAAATTGATGTAGAAGACGCCATTGGTGTCAAAAATCAAATTCAAAAAATCAGCATAGAATTAGAGGATAAATTATGAGCCAATTAAAAGTGATTAGAGCTCGTGACATCATGAAAAAAGCTTATATTGAGGTCGATGGCATGATGACAGTAGAAGAGGCATTGAACGCTTTAAAACAACAAAACTCCAATGTCATCATAGTGAAAAAACGCCATGTAGATGATGCTTTTGGCCTAGTGCTGCTTTCCGATATTGCTCATCAGGTGTTAGCTAAAGATCGTTCCCCGGATAGAGTTAATTTATATGAAGTGATGACCAAACCTGTAGTCCATCTTCCACCCGATATGGATGTACGTTACTGTGCCAGATTCTTTGAGCGACTCAATTTATCCGTTGCACCAGTGATTGAAAATGATCTCATTGTTGGCATCGTCAGTTATGGAGAATTAGTGTTAAGAGGCCTATACAAGCTATATCAACTTGAAGATGAAGGAGAATAAATTTCTTCACAGCATATTATTTACTGGTGAATGTATATGAACCATCCCAATCATCACCAGGATCAAACAAGCGATTTCGAATAATGCGATGAAGGTAAATATTATATAACAAATGAGGTGATTCATCATTTAACTGCGAAAAAATTTTCTCGGCCTCATCCCAATTTTTTGATTGATAAAGTCTCAGTGCTTGATGATAAAATTGTAGATTTTCATAAAAACCCTTCTTAGAAATCAAAGAAGGATGTATAGGCTCAAATATTTTGACAGCTTGGTTTTTACCTTTCACCTTCACTAAATCTAACTGACGATAACAAACTTCTGGTGTCAGTTGTGCTGTTAACTCTCCAACAATAATACTTACCCCATAATTTTTGGTGAGACTTTCTAAACGTGATCCTAAATTAACTGCATCTCCCATAACCGTATAAGCCATTCGGAATTTTGATCCCATGTTGCCAACATTCATTTGTCCTGAATTTAAACCGATACCGACTTTAATTTCAGGACGTCCTTGTTCTTTAAATTTCGCACTAATTATTTCCATAGCCTCTATCATAGAAAATGCAGCCTGAACTGCATGTTTAGCATGCGCTTTATCGGTTAAAGGGGCTCCCCAGAATGCCATTACAGCATCTCCCATATACTTGTCTATTGTTCCTTTTTTTTCATGAATTGCGGCAGTAATTGGCGTCAAAAATTCATTCATAAATTGCGTTAAATCAGATGGATTGAGTCCCTCTGATAAGGTGGTAAAAGATCTCACGTCAGAGAAAAGAACCGTCATTTCCCGATTTTCCCCTTTCAATGACAATTCAGCTTCTTGATGGTCCATTTTTTTAACAATTTCTGGCGGCACATATTGTCCAAAAAAACTACTCAACCGTTTTCTGTCTTTATTTTCCACAAAAAAACTATAAAGAATATGTAAAAATGTTGTACTAAAAATTAATATCAGAGAAGAAGCAAGTGGAATAATGAGATTGGCATCCTGCCAAACCCAATAGTTGATGCTCATGGTAACAACTAACACAAAGCTGAGTACGATTAAAATACTAGACGGTTTAGCTCTGGGTATTCTCCATAAAATAAATAAGGAAAGAACTAATAATTGTAACAATTCAATCATCAGCATATAGGCAGGACTTTGCTTAAAGGTTTGATCTAATATGCCGCTGATAAGGTTAGCATGTACTTCTACCCCTATGTAGCTTTCATCAAAGGGGGTAGCACGTAAATCAAGCAGACCTGGGGCGCTTGCTCCTACAAGTACAATTTTATCCTTCAACAAACTCTCTTTCACTTTGCCCGTTAATACATCAGTCGCTGAAATATATTCAAAACTCCCTTGTTTTCCCCGATAGGGAATGTAAACAGAAAGCGATGAATCAACCGGAATTTTTTTATCCCCAAAATCTATTGAGGCTAAATTCACACCATTGCGATTATTATCAAGAGCATTAAAGGTTAATTTAATTGGTTGGTCACCCAACGCTATTCGAGCTAGAGAAAGTGCCAGTGACTCGTATAAAGCACCCTCATAGAGTTGAAGTATAGGCACTTTTCTAAGCACATCCTCTTCACGAGGATAATCATAAAACCCCGCAGCTTTAGCGTTCTCTTGTAGCAAAGCTAAGTTACTCGTATAACCCACAGGACGATAAGCATCCAGTTGTATGCCATTGAGTTGAGAGGATGAAATAATTGGGTTGGGTAATAAGTTGAGTGTGGCATTTTGTAAATGGTCAAGATGATTTTTAAAGATATAACCCAGCACCACATCACGAGCAATTAATGATTCTGAAAAGCGCAAGTCTGTTTGCCATTGATACTTTTGTGTTTTTAAAATATTTTGGGTGACAGTCTCTTGAAACTGACTATCACCGAGTAGCTTATCCAGCACTAAGTCTGCACTTACATCATCTTCTTCAGCAAAGACCATATCAAAACCTAAGGCCTTGATTTGATAATCATCAAATAATGCATTCACCAGCTTGGCTAGCTTATTGCGATGCCATGGCCAACGACCTTGTTTCTGGATACTTTTTTCATCAATATCTATGATGACAATTCTAGTATCTTTAGTGTTTTTTAGGGTTAAATTCAGTCGTACATCATAGAGAAAATTTTCAAATGAATTAACAAAATCTAAATCCACTTTCCCCGTAGTATTTGCTGCCAAAATCAAAAACACCGTCAAACTTATCATAAAACGATAATGCTTGACGGATAATTTTCGTTTGAATAAATTAAAATGCATTTGATTACCCTAAAGCATGATGAAGATCACAAGGAATTTATCATCAAAAATTAGGGTACAGCCAAACTATTGCGATGTTTTATGTCACGCCCCTTCATTGGCCAATCTGTTGTCGCTAATCCACCGGATTGTGTGAAGACAGAATAAAGATTTCCATCTTGAGAACCAATCAATAATGAACCATCACTCAATAGAACTGGTGAAGACAGTATAGGAGCATTCAGATTTAAGCTCCACAATACATTTCCTGCTGAATCTGAAGCATATAAAAAATTATCCTGCGAGGCAAAATATACATTCCCGCTCGCGCCTACAGCTGGCGTAGAAGTGACCGCGCCAGATGTAGTAATTTTCCATTTCTCTACACCGCTAGAGGAGACAGCATAAAGATTTTTATCATTCGAGCCAAATAGCACAGTACCATCTGGCGCTATAATCGCCGAACTTTCAATGGGTTGAGTTGTAGGGAAAATCCATAATGTGGTTAGTAACGGAGGTTGAGTTCCAAGTAAGTTATACATATTATTATCATCAGAGCCTACAATAATGTTGCCATTAGGTTGTAAAATGGGGGCAGAATGATTGGGCATACTTGAAGTAGCAAAATTAAACGCAACATTAGGTGATGTACCCAAAAAAGTCACCCCATAAATAAATCCATCTTCTGAACCCACGAAAACCATCCCTTCCGATGTTACAGCTGCCGTGGTCATATTACCTGGAGGGGTTGTGAATACACTAATTAAGTTACAGCTAAAATCGAACTGATAAAGACTGTTGGAAGAACTCACATAAAATCTCTGCAAGAATTCATCAACTGCTATTGAGTTACTCACACCACTAACTAATGGGCTTGTTCCACACCCACTCAGATTATCTTCACCCCGCACATAAACACGGCCATCTGCGGAACCAAAAAATACGCTATCTAATCCGTTACTATTGACAATGGCAGGATCTCCTTGAATAGCTCCGGAAGTGGAAAATCGCCAAACTTCTGTACCACTAGAATCTAACTTATAAAGATTACCATCATCCGATCCAAAATAGATAGAACCATCCCTACCTATTGCAGGAGAAGAATTGACAGCACCGCCTGTATTGAATAGCCATTTAACAGAACCCCTTGTCTCACAAACAGTTGGTAATCCCAGAGAAGCCGTTGGAAAATTAGCACGTATGGTGTCCAATTGTGCACAAGGAATCATATTATTTCCAAGTAATTGTATGTCAGTCAAATTTGCCAGATTGAATAAGGCACTCACATCTGTGATTGAATTAAAACTCAACAAAGCAGCAGTCAAATTGGTCAAAGTAGTGTAAACAGAAATATCACTAATTGAATTGTTACTAAGATCTAAAAAGATTAGTCCTGGATGAGATGATAAAGAAGAAATATCGGTTATTAAATTATTGGACAAATCTAACCAACTTAATGCATTGGAATTAGGTAATGATAAAATAGAAGCAATTTGGTTACCGGAAGCATCAAATGTATTCAGTAGGGGTAAAGCTGAAATTGGGCTCATATCGTTGATGGAATTATTTTCTATTTTCAATTGAGTCAACATCTGCAAATTGCTTAAAACTGAAATATCCGTAAGTAAATTAGTACTTAAAATCAATCGATTTAAATTCCCTAAACTGCTTAACAAACTGATATCTGAAATTTGATTATTCGCAATATTTAAATCTCGTAAGTTTGTTAACCCTGAAATAGGCGTTAGGTCAACAATCTGGTTTGCTGTTAAATCAAGCGTCAATAAATTGAGCAAAGCGTTAATAGGCGACAAATCCGTTACCATAGAGCCTTTCAACGTTAAAGAGGTTAACAGATTCAAGGTGTTAAGGGGGGTTATATCAGTTAAACTTGATGTAGAAGCGCTAGAAACACCTAATGATAGCAATTGCAAATTAGTCAGTTGTTCAATACCCACCAACGAAGTAATACCAGAACTACTACAGGTCAAACTGATCACCTCTTCAATAAGGGTCCAACTATTACTGGCCGCAGTGGTTTGTACACAGTTATCTATCACCGAGTCAGGGAAAATCACTAAGGATAATAAAGTCTTGTTGGGTGTCACTGTAATAATCACACTATCCGTTGCACTAATACCTGCACTATCCGTTGCCATCAATTCAAACGCTAAGACATCAGGCGTAGAAGAGCCAGTATTAACTACTTGGGGTGCTGTAAAAACAGGCGAAGCAAGATTGGGATCTGATAATGTCACTGGACTACCTGATATTTGTGTCCAGAAAAAAGTTACCGCTGTTCCATCATCCGCAATACCTGAACCAGATAATTGAACCAATGATTCACCAACGACCGTCGTATCAGTTCCCGCATTTACTGTTGGCGGAATGGGATTCACGGTAATCACCACATTGTCAGAAGCACTTGCGCCTTGATCATCTGTCACGGTAAGGGTAAATGTCAGAGCAACCACATTGCTGATTGTCGGTGCTGTAAAACTGGGCGTCGCGGTTGCTGCATTATTCAAGGTCACCG
>PCTP01000253.1:0-989 GCA_002770795.1 Gammaproteobacteria bacterium CG22_combo_CG10-13_8_21_14_all_40_8
TGGGTATTTCCTTCAAAGTAATCTCATACTCACAGTGGGGCTATTTGCCTTATCTGGAGCACTGACCAATTGGATAGCCATACATATGTTATTTGAAAAAGTTCCTTTTCTATATGGTTCTGGTGTAATACCCGCGCATTTTGAGGATTTCAAAAAAGGCATTAACTCCCTGATTATGGAGCAATTTTTTACTGAGGAAAATATTGACCGCTTTCTAAGCGACACCAATGGCCCACAAAATCATTTTAAACTGAGCCCAGTGATCGAAAAAGTTGATATCACTCCAGCTTTTGAAGCATTGGTTTCTGCTATAAAAGGATCCTCTTTTGGCGGTATGCTAGGTATGTTTGGGGGCGAAGAAGCCCTTAAGCCGATGAAAGACCCATTTATCAACCACATGAAGGCTGCATTGATTGAAATCACAGAAAAGGATGAGTTTTTAGAGCTTTTAAAAGATGAAATGGAACAACCCGATGTGATGAAAGACATTCGCCAAAAAATTGAACATATTGTTTATCAACGCCTTGAAGAACTCACACCGCAAATGGTTAAAAAAATCATTCAGGATATGATTCAAGAGCATCTCGGTTGGTTGGTAATATGGGGTGGATTTTTCGGTGGTCTAATTGGTTTAGCCGCTGCTTTACTTAAACTTTAGCCCAGAGAAGATCTATAGATGACTTCAGACTCCCGCACAGATATGCATCATAGCGAGTTATACCCAGGACAGGCTTTCCATAAAAACTTTAAAAATGGACGTAGTTCAGGTCAAATTCGCTTAACCCCAAGCCAAGTTACTTTTATCAGCGAACAGCAAAACATATCCATACCATTATTTCAATTACGCGTTACTCTAGGTGGAGCTAATAACCGCTTAATTTTTTTAGAACATGCCAATTATCCTGATTGGAGCATCTATAGTAGCGATCGTTCTTTACTAAAATCCGCTATTTTATTGAAGCAAGAACACATTGCTCAACAACTTGCAG
>PCTP01000253.1:999-4516 GCA_002770795.1 Gammaproteobacteria bacterium CG22_combo_CG10-13_8_21_14_all_40_8
TTTAGCCTTGCTTATCTCGTTGCCCATCATGCTGTTTTTTTCTATGGATCGTATCACGGGATGGATTGCCCCCTCTCTACCGCCAGAAATTGAACAAAAAATTGGGGAAACCGCATGGAAACAATATGAAATCGATCATGAAATTATGGACTCTAAAGCAGTAAAAGAGCCATTAGAAGCCATGATCGCCCCCCTTTTAAAATCACTGCCTAATAGGCCATATTCCTTTCAGATCCATGTCGTCAACGCTGAAGAGCTCAACGCGTTTGCTCTACCAGGTGGATACATTGCACTGAATAGCGGCTTGATCTTGGCTGCACAAAGTCGGGATGAAGTATTAGCGGTACTTGCCCACGAAATGTCTCATGTCATAGAACAACATGGTATCCGCAGTATTATAGGTAGTGCTGGCATATTCATCACAGTCCAAGCCCTATTTGGGGATGTTTCAGGTTTAGTGGGGGTGATGATTAGTGCAGGCCCTTTGTTGATTAATCAAAGTTATTCCCGCAGTTTTGAAGCTGAAGCAGATAGTAAAGGATATGATTTATTGGTGAAATCTGGTATAGATCCACAGGGGATGGTCGATTTTTTCGAACGAATGGCTCAAAAAGAACAACAACGTCAACAGAAAATCGACAAAAACAATGGTATGGATAGCACTATTGGAGATTTAGTGGAAACCACCTCCAGTTTCATCAGTAGTCATCCACAGACTCAAACAAGAATTAAAAACATTCAAAGCAGAATCAAAAAACTTTCACAGCATTTCAATCATTCTGAAGTGGAGTTTTTAGCATTACAGCAAGCAATAAAAAATCAGCTGAACCGAAATCAGCCCAAAGCTGATCATACAGAGGAAATTATGCATGAAAACTGAATTAAAGGGAGGAAAAGCCTTTTCCTATATTGATATTCAATTAGAACCCGGCGAGCAAATCATGACCGAATCGGATGCCATGTCGAGTATGGATGCGGCCTTAGAATTAAAAGCTGAGTTTAATGGGGGATTATTCAAAGGATTACTCCGAAAATTTTTGGGTGGAGAGTCTTTATTTCTCAGTCGTTTTTCAAATCCTACTTCAACGCCGAAAAACCTGATTATCACTCAAGGTACTCCCGGTGAAATACGTTGTATTGAACTGGACAATGAAACCTTTTACTTCCAACCCGGCGCATTCATTGCCTGTGAGGAGACCGTCACTCTTGGTCTTAAATGGGCGGGTTTCGTTTCTTGGATTGCCAGAGAAGGCATGTTTAAACTATCAGTCACTGGTCATGGCAAAGTTTGGTTTGGTGCCTATGGCGCTTTAATAGATAAAGAAATTGATGGTGAATATATAGTGGATACCAGCCATTTAGTGTCTTATGGCCCTGATATTCAGTTAAAACTACAACTTGCAGGTGGACTATTTTCCAGTTTTTTTGGTGGAGAAGGATTAGTCACTAGGCTTGAAGGTAAAGGAAAGGTCGTATTACAAACCCGTAGCCTTTCAGGTTTAGCTAGTTGGCTAAACCCTAAATTATAACTCAGTACTTAACCAATCACTGCTCATTGTTGAGCAAAAAGGGAAATCAAACAATGAATATTGAATTTTTACATGCGCCTGCAAACACTGTTGCCAAAGTGAGTTTAAAACCTGGTGAGATCTGTACTGCAGAAGCTGGAGCCATGATGGCAATGAGTGGCAATACGCAAATCACCACAACCACCTATAAGAAATCAGGACGGGGTATTCTCAAGGGCCTCAAACGAATGTTGGCTGGTGAGTCATTTTTCGTCAATCACTTTGAAGCTAAAAATAAAGAGGCTGAGCTTTGGTTAGGCGCAGCCATTTCAGGCGATATGATGCAATATCAATTAGATAATGAAAGCTTAATTGTTCAAGGCTCTTCATTTTTGGCCTGTGAGCATCAGGTGGAGATTGACCTCGGCTGGCAAGGCTTTAAATCACTATTATCAGGTGAAAGTATCTTCTGGTTAAATCTAAAAGGTTCTGGCAAAGTCATCATCAATGCTTTCGGCGCTATATATCCTATTGAAGTCGATGGTGAATACATCGTCGATAGCGGTCATATTGTGGCTTTTAATGAATCTTTAAACTTCAGCATTACCAAAGCCGGTAGCAGCTGGATTCAATCCATATTAGGAGGCGAAGGTTTAGTTTGTAAATTTAATGGTCAAGGAACAGTTTGGTGTCAATCCCACAATCCGAGCAGCTTTGGAAATCATTTAACACCTGAACTTAAACCCATTAAGAAATAAGGAATTCAAGATGACACAACTCTATTATATTAGTATCACTGGTAAGTTGCTCAATAATGTTGAGATGGATCAGGCTGTAGAAAATTTTGCCAGACGTTTCAAACTTCCTTTAGAAAAAGCGCAACAGATGATACAAAAAGCGCCGGTTATTCTTAAAAAAGGGTTAGATGAAGATAGTGCGCTAAAATATCAACAAGCTTCGAAATCTGTTGGATTAGACTGCCAAATATCAAAGGAGGCATCTCAAGCTTCCAACTCTAGCGAATCTCTAACAACTTCACAAATTATCTCTGATGGAAAGGCTCTCGGTGAACAGCATGATTCTAATCAATGCCCTAAGAGCATGCCAGAACATCAATTTCGCTATGCTGGAAAACCCGATTATGGTTTTGTGACTATCGATCTTCCAGCCAATGATACCATCAAGGTGGAAGCCTCTTCCATGGCGACCATGGATACAAATATTCGCATGAAAACAAAACTCAAAGGAGGCTTGGGACGATTTATCACGGGAGAATCTCTTTTTATTAATGAATTCACAGCTGAAAATGGACCTGGTGAAATCGGTATCGCCCCAGCCACACCAGGCGATATTACCCATCAATATCTAAACGGAAACACCTTATTCCTGCAAAACTCGGCATTCGTTGCCTGTTCCATGGGGGTTAACACAGAAACAAAATGGCAAGGATTCACTAAAGGCTTTTTTTCTGGTGAAAATTTCTTTTTGATCAAATGTAGTGGTCAAGGCGATCTATGGTTCAATACCTATGGTGCACTTATTGAGATCGATATTGAAGACGAATATGTGGTGGATACGGGAAATATTGTCGCCTTTTCTGAAGGACTGGATTATCAAATCACCAAAGTTGGTGGTTACAAATCTTTGTTTTTCTCCGGAGAGGGTTTTGTGTGTCGCTTCAAAGGGCGAGGAAAATTATGGATGCAAACTCGTGGAACCGATGCATTTGTCAACTGGTGTCAGTCCTTTAGGCGCGTTGAAAGTAGCTCTTAAGGAAGATATTAGATATCGAGATGTCTCGAGATAGATATCTAGGATATCTAGGACACCCAAGATAGATACCTAGAGATAGATACCTAGGACACCCATTTCTTTTTTTTGACAATCTGGGGTATGTTGTCAAAAAAGGAATGGGTGTCCCAAGATTCTTTATTACAATTCTGTGAGACCACATAGTCATAACTTAGGATTATCACCGAACAGTAAAGAAAAGTTTTTTTGGAAAACTT
>PCTP01000136.1:0-147 GCA_002770795.1 Gammaproteobacteria bacterium CG22_combo_CG10-13_8_21_14_all_40_8
GATGTGGAATTGATGATGTTTGCTCAGGCAAACTCAGAGCATTGTCGTCATAAAATATTTAATGCCAGCTGGACCATTGATGGGGAAGATAAAGATATTTCTTTATTTAAAATGATTCGTAACACCCATGTATTGCATCCTGAAGGC
>PCTP01000136.1:159-3300 GCA_002770795.1 Gammaproteobacteria bacterium CG22_combo_CG10-13_8_21_14_all_40_8
TACAGTGATAACGCTGCGGTCATGGAAGGAAGCCATGCGGGACGATTCTTCCCTGAAAGTGAGAGTCAGGTGTATCAATTTCATCAAGAGCCGATTCATATTTTAATGAAGGTCGAAACCCATAACCATCCCACGGCTATTTCACCATTTTCAGGTGCTGCAACCGGTTCTGGTGGAGAAATTCGTGATGAAGGCGCTACAGGAAAAGGCTCAAAGCCTAAGGCTGGATTGACGGGTTTCTCGGTTTCTAACTTACAAATTCCTGATTACACCCACCCCTGGGAATATGCCGCAGGTTATCCTGATCGTATCGTTAGTGCTTTAGATATTATGCTAGAAGGCCCGATAGGTGGCGCAGCCTTTAATAATGAATTTGGACGTCCTAATTTATTGGGATATTTCCGTACCTATGAACAATCTCATGAGTTAGGTTATGGGCCAGAAGTGAAGGGCTACCATAAGCCTATAATGATTGCAGGCGGATTGGGTAATATCCGCGCCGATCATGTAAAAAAAGGTCAGATCAAAGAAGGCTATAAAGTGATTGTTTTGGGTGGCCCAGCCATGTTAATTGGTCTTGGCGGAGGTGCTGCTTCTTCCATGGCTTCTGGAGCTAGTCACGCTGATCTTGATTTTGCGTCAGTGCAAAGAGAAAACCCTGAAATGGAAAGACGTTGTCAGGAAGTGATTGATCGTTGTTGGGCAATGGGAGATAACAACCCCATCGCATTTATCCATGATGTGGGCGCTGGTGGTTTATCCAATGCGGTTCCAGAACTGATCCACGATAATGGTTTTGGTGGCAATTTTGAATTAAGACGTGTACCGAATGACGAGAAAAGTATGTCACCAGTAGAAATTTGGTGTAACGAATCTCAAGAGCGTTATATGTTAGCTGTTTCACCAGAAATGCTTTCTACTTTTGAAGCCTTATGTCATAGAGAGCGTTGCCCTTATGCAGTTTTAGGCGAAGCCACAGAAGCGCAACAATTGGTGTTATCTGATGAATATTTTGAAAATCAAAATAGCCATGCTCAGAATACCCCTGTTCAGAATAGCAGTGCAGCACCCATCCAAAAGCCTGTTGATTTACCCATGGATGTACTTTTTGGCAAAGCGCCTAAGATGCATCGAGAGGTGACCTCTAAAAAAATTACCAGTCAGGCATTTGATACGTCAAAACTAGATCTCAAAGAAGCCATTGAACGCGTTTTACAATTACCCTCAGTGGCAGATAAAACCTTTTTAATCAGTATTGGCGATAGAACCATCACGGGCTTAGTGGCCAGAGATCAAATGGTTGGTCCCTGGCAAGTCCCTGTAGCAGATTGCGCTGTGACCACAGCATCCCTAGATAGTTTTGCTGGTGAAGCCATGTCTATGGGAGAGCGAACTCCAGTAGCCTTATTGGATTCCGCCGCCGCTGCGCGTATGGCAGTGGGTGAAGCGGTCACCAATATTGCCGCAGCCAAGATCAACAAAATTTCCGATATTAAACTTTCTGCTAACTGGATGGCTGCAGCAGGCGCAGAGGGTGAAGATGCCAATCTTTATCAAGCGGTTGAAGCAGTGGGCATGGATTTATGTCCTAAGCTAGGCATTTGTATTCCAGTTGGAAAGGATTCTATGTCGATGAGAACAGCATGGAGAGAGGGCGATAAAGATCTTAGCGTCACCTCACCCTTATCTTTGATAATTACCGCTTTTGCGCCTGTCACCGATGCCAGAAAGAGCTTAACGCCTCAACTGATCAACGATCAGGGAGAATCAGAACTTTGGTTAATAGACTTAGGTCAAGGCGCAAACCGTTTAGGTGCAACCGCATTAACCCAGGTTTATTCAGAACTGGGTGCGTCACCAGCCGATGTGGTTGATCCTGCCCATTTAAAAGCCTTTTTTGAGTTGATCCAGTCATTGAATCAAGATGACAAAATTTTGGCTTACCATGATCGCTCGGATGGTGGTTTATTGGCAACGGTTACAGAAATGGGTTTTGCTGGTGCCACTGGCTTAGAAATTAATTTAGATGCGATTAGTACCGAATCCGATGCCTTCTCTTTATTATTTAATGAGGAGCTTGGCGCTGTTATGCAAATTCGTACCGCTGACAGAGCCGATCTGGAGGCCCGACTAGAGCAAAGCGGATTAGCGGCTTTTGCTTATAAAATGGGTTGCTTGAGAGATGATAACCAGCTGGTGATTGCTCAAAATGGCCAAGTGATTTATCAAGAGTCACGTGCCACTTTAAGACAGCTTTGGAGTGAAACCAGCTTTAGGATGCAAAATCTTCGCGATAATCCAATCTGTGCAGCTCAGGAACATGAAATCCGCCAAGATCTCAACAATCCTGGACTTTCTCCCATTGTGACCTTTGATAGCAATCTCGATATCAGTGCACCCTATATTAAAAAAGGCATTCGACCAGCCGTGGCGATTTTAAGAGAGCAGGGCGTCAATGGACAGGTAGAAATGGCAGCAGCCTTTCACCAAGCGGGATTTGAATCTGTTGATGTACACATGAGCGATCTGATTAAAGGTGATGTCAGCCTGGATGAATTCCACGGCCTAATCGCCTGTGGTGGATTCTCTTATGGTGACGTCTTGGGGGCAGGAGAAGGCTGGGCCAAATCTATTCGGTACCATGGTGCTGTCAGAGAGCAATTTGCAGATTTTTTCCATCGTCGAGACAGTTTTGCACTAGGCGTTTGTAATGGTTGCCAAATGATGTCAAACCTTGCCTCTTTAATACCAGGTTCCGAACATTGGCCTCACTTTGTGAGAAATGCCTCAGAACAATTCGAAGGCAGAGTGGCAATGGTTGAAATTCCAGAATCACCCTCCATCTTCTTGAAAGGCATGCAGGGCAGTCATTTACCTATTGCAATTGCCCATGGCGAAGGTCGAGCAGAATATGCCAATGATCAAGCCCAAGCACTGAGCGATAAAAGTGGTTTAGTGGCTTTGCGTTATGTCGATAACTATGGACGTCAAACACAAACTTATCCTGCCAATCCTAATGGTTCGCCGAATGCAATTGCTGGATTAACCAATGCCGATGGACGCGTGACCATTATGATGCCGCATCCTGAAAGAGTTTATCGTACTGTACAAAACTCATGGTCTCCTAAAGAATGGGGCGAA
>PCTP01000136.1:3330-3481 GCA_002770795.1 Gammaproteobacteria bacterium CG22_combo_CG10-13_8_21_14_all_40_8
GCGAGATCTTGGCTAGACTAGAGTCCACAACATGGAGAATAATTTGAGCAATCATTTTGATCAAATCATAGAAAAATTATCTGAGACTGAATTCTCCAAGCAATTAAAAGGAATTCAAAGAGGGATAGAAAAGGAATGTCTTAGGGTGAGA
>PCTP01000010.1:0-1303 GCA_002770795.1 Gammaproteobacteria bacterium CG22_combo_CG10-13_8_21_14_all_40_8
ATAAATAAAAAACTGGCTGAGACTTGGATCAATTATACCCTTGAAGCTAGCGTTAGCCGAGCATTGTCAGAACGTCATGGCTTACCTAACACTCTGGAAGATCCGGCAACCCTGCAGAAGGCCGATAAAATCATCTGGCTGCAAAAAGTCGAAGATAGCCATAAACGCAAATTGCTTTGGGATAGGATTATCTCAGGTGAAGTACTGGGTAATTTTTAATTATGGGGTCATTTTCTATAATAAAAAAAGAGCGTATTAAATTTGGCATTGCCGCCAAAATAGGCATTTTACTGGCTATATTTTCCATATTTGCCAGCGGGCTTACCGGTTATTTCACCTTTAATACCACTCGCCACATATTATCTAAAAAAGCCACCGACAGCATGATTGAATCGAGCAGGATATTGGGTCAGCGATTCTCAAGCATGGGTCACAAAGTCGCTAATGATGCCCGTTTTTTCGCTAGAACAAAACTGGTGCAGATTGCTGCAAGCAGCGAACAAGACGCCGTTTCTGCACGCATTGCTCTGTCAGATCAATTTAAAAGTTTACTTTTGCTACACCCAGAATTTTTCCAAATTAGGCTGATCAGTGCGCATCAATATGGCATTGAGCTTGTCAGGGTTGATCGTGATGATGACAAACTGGTGATCATTAACGGTAAACAGTTACAGGAAAAACAGCATTTCCCCTATGTGTATGAAACGCTGAAATTACCGCAAGGTCAGGCCTTCTTTTCAAAAATATTTATCAACCGTGAAACGGGCGCTCATGCGGGTTTGGGTCGACCGACCTTACAAGTTGCCACACCAGTTGTGGGAATTGATGGAATGACTCAGGGAGTCCTCGTCATTAATGTCGACTTGAATCAAATGTTCAACATACTTAAATCTGATTTACCAAAGGAGTATCAACTTTACCTGGCCGATCAAACAGGTGATTACCTTATACACCCTGATCCATCAAAAACATTTGGTTTTGAATACGGTCGACAATTTTTGGCGCAAGATACATTTAAACCCATTGCTAAACTCATTAACAGTGAAGCCAAATCGGTCACTATACATCAGTCTGACTCCGCTGGGAAAACCGATGTAATCGGTGGATTTACCCAGATCCCATTTGGAGAGCTTACCAACAATCGATTTATCATCATTGGTTTAACCGTACCTCTAAATCTTGTATTGGCTGAAACCCATGCACTGGTTCAAAATACCAGTGCGGTAGTGATTGGGTTTAGCCTCTTGGCGGTATTGTTATCGATGTTAGTGGCTTTTATTTTTGTCCGACCGCTGAAAAATCT
>PCTP01000010.1:1346-9034 GCA_002770795.1 Gammaproteobacteria bacterium CG22_combo_CG10-13_8_21_14_all_40_8
GCTTTGCCCACCTATAGTCAAGACGAACTGGGCATGCTTGCCCGATGTATCGAGCAAATGCAAAGTCATATTATTAACCACTTGAATGATCTGAATACAAAAAACACCTTACTCAATCAAGAAATTCTAGAGCGTGAGAAAATAGAGCAGCATGAAAAATTTCGCAGCCATATTTTAGAGCTGCTTGCGGAAAACAAGTCGCTCAACCGCATTCTGGAAGCCACCGTTTTAGGACTAGAAAAAATAAAAGTGGGTTCAATTTGTAGCATCTTATTGTTAAGTGAAGACGAAAAATATTTGGAAAAAAGCGTTGCGCCGAACCTACCCGATTTTTATAACAGGGCAACTGATGGAATAGAAATTGGTATTGGCGTAGGATCTTGTGGTACGGCTGCATTTATCAAACAACGGGTTATTGTTGAAGACATCCAAACTCACGCTTATTGGACGCCCTATAAAAAGCTTGCCGCTGAAGCTGACTTAAGATCTTGCTGGTCACAACCGTTTTTTTCGTCATCAGGAAAAGTTCTGGGCACTTTTGCTATTTATCACCATCACATCTGCACGCCTAAACAGTCTGATATCAACGCCATTGAACAAGCCGCACGGTTAGCCAGCATCGCTATTGAACACAAACACGCGGAAGACGAAATCAATAATTTAGCCTTTTATGACCCGCTAACTCATCTACCGAATCGACGATTACTGCTTGACCGTCTTAAACAAGCCATTGCAACCAGAATACATACTGGACGAGAAGCGGCTCTGTTATTTATTGACTTAGATAAGTTTAAAAACATCAATGACGTTTTAGGCCACGATATGGGCGATTTATTGCTACAACAAATTGCCATGCGCTTGAAAACCTGCATTCGTGAGTGCGATACTATTTCCCGCTTGGGCGGTGATGAGTTTATTGTTATGCTTGAAGATCTGAGCTCAGAAGCGCTAATTGCTGGTAAGCAAACCGAAGCTATCGGTCAAAAGATTTTAAAGGTACTTAGTCAAACTTATCAACTGGCATCACACCGCTACAACATTAGCGCGAGTATTGGCGCGACCTTATTAGACGGCACTTTTCAATTAGAAGATGAACTGATGAAACAAGCTGATATTGCGATGTATCAGGCAAAAAAAGTGGGCGGCAATCGGTTGTATTTCTTTGACCCTGACATGCAAAAAAATGTGATGGCGCGTGTTCTTCTGGAAACCGACTTACGCCATGCGGTTATCCGACAAGGACAATTTGAACTTTATTATCAAACTCAAGTGAACGCAACTGGTTGCGTGGTTGGCGCAGAAGCATTAATTCGCTGGCAATCGCCTGAGCGCGGCATGGTTTCGCCATTGGAATTTATTCCAATGGCAGAGGAAACTGGATTAATTTTACCATTAGGACACTGGGTGTTATACACCGCCTGTCAACAATTAGCGACCTGGGCATTGCAACCTGAAACTGCGCACATCACATTAGCGGTCAATATTAGTGCTCAACAATTTAGAACGCCCACTTTTGTTGAAGAAATACAGATCTTAATAAAGCAAACTAATATCAATCCTTACAAATTGAAATTGGAGATCACAGAAAGCATTTTACTCGATAACCTAGAAGATATTATTGAAAAAATGACCCTACTTAAAGCGCAAGGGATCAATTTTTCAATTGATGATTTTGGCACTGGTTACTCATCGCTTCAATACCTTAAACGATTACCGCTCGATCAGCTCAAAATTGATCAATCATTTGTGCGTGACATTGAGAATGATAGCAGCGATAGAGCGATCATTGTCACAATCATTTCTATGGCGCAAAGTTTGAATCTAGATGTGATTGCTGAGGGTGTTGAAACAGAACAACAGAGAAATTTTTTAATTAATGCTGGTTGTCCAAATCAACAGGGTTATTTGTACAGTAAACCCATGCCCATCGCCGAATTCAATGCCGCGTTAGAAACTAATACTCTGAGTTAAATAAAAAATAGATTTGGAAGAGATCTGCACTTCTCTCAAACCAACACGCTTTCTTGCCTGGCTTCGCCCGCTTTGAACTAATGCTGCTTTCGATACAAAATTGCAGCTAAAGCGGGTAATAAGGTGATAGCCCCAATCATATTAACTAAAAACATAAAAGTTAACAAAATTCCCATATCCGCTTGGAATTGTAAATCAGAAAATATCCAAGTACTCACAGCAATCCCCAAAGTTAAACCCGTAATAATCACTGCGTTTCCGGTTAATGTCAGTGTTTTATAATAGGCATCTCGGATAGTCACACCCTTTCTCAAGGATGACACCATGCGGGAAAAGATATAAATCCCATAATCCACGCCTACCCCTACCCCCAAAGCAATAACGGGTAAAGTCGCTACCGTTAAACCTATATGCAATATACTCATCGTCGCCTGAGCCAAGATAGAAACCACCGCTAAAGGAATAATTACACAAAGAGTACCGCGAACTGATCCAAAAGTAATTAAACAAAGGAAAATCACCACGCCATAAACCCAATACAACATGGGTAGTTGGGCTGCTGCAACGACTTCGTTGGTAGCAGCTAATACGCCAACAGGTGCACTAGCGAGCCGATAGTTTACTCCTTGTGTTGGGAAATCTTCTTTGTATTGTTTAACTGCAGCAATCACTGTCTCAATGGTTTTCGCTTTGTGATCTTTGGTAAAGATTAAAACAGGGATAACACTACATTCATCATTCAGTAGCCCCGTGCTTGTCGGGACACGACCTGTGTCTTGTGATAACAAAGAAGGGGTTTTAGGGAGGACTTTCCATGATGGAAACCCTTCGTTGTAAGCCACATTAATTTTTTTAGCAATTTCAGGAAGCGATATGACGGACTGAACGCCCTCCACATTACTCATGCGCCAATGGAAATCATCAATGGCGTTCATCACATCATAATCTATACAAGAGTCCTTTTTAGATTCTACAATCACAGAAATTAAATCCGTCCCAATTGAAAAGTGCTTGGTAACGAAATCAGTATCTTTATTGTAAATGGAATCAGCCCTTAAAGCTGGCGCCCCTGCATGTTGAGCCCCCACTTTCATATTTAAGGCAAAATAGCTCCCAAACAGGGTCAAAACAAGCGTGATCAAGATAGTTGGCACAGCCCATTTCTTTCCACCAAAACCTGATAGATTCAACCAAACTTTATCATGCCAATGTTGCGCATGTTTGGTCTTATCCACAAAAGCTTTATCTAGTTTCAACATGGACAGTAGCAAAGGCAGCAATATCAAATTTGTGAGAAAAATAACCGCCACACCAAGACTCGCGGTTATCGCTAATTCACGAATGATATCGATTTGAATGAGTAAAAGGGTTAAAAATCCCAAAGTATCACTTAATAAGGCAACCCCCCCAGGGATCATCAAGCGCTTAAATGCAGTTTTTGCAGCTTCAAAACAGCTTGAACCCATTGATACTTCACGACTCACCGCGTTAATCATTTGCACCCCATGACTCACGCCTATGGCAAAGACCAAGAACGGCACCAAAATAGACATGGGATCGATACCAAATCCCATCGATGTTAGAAGTCCTAATTGCCAAAATACTGCGATAATAGATGTCGCGATGGGTAAGAAAGTCAGTATGGCCGATTTTGAATACCAATAAACTAGTATCGCTGAGATAAATATGGCTAGTGCGAAAAATACTAATACGCCTTTAGCACCTTTGCTCACATCACCAATCATCTTAGCAAAACCAATAATGTGAACTTTTATATCGTCATTTTGATATTTATCTCGAATGCCTTCTTCTAAACTTTGCGCCAAGGCAATAAAATCCGTGTTTTTTCCTGTTTGTGGATCAATATCTAGCAGCTGAGTGGAAACCATGGCGCTTACAAAATCGTTAGAAACCAAACGTCCAACAATGCCAGCTTTAATCACATTTTGTTGAACCTTTTTTAGCCCTTCTGCTGTAGGTTGGTAGTCGGCATCTATCACTGGACCGCCTCTGAAACCTTGCTCATCTACTTCTATATATCTTGTATCTGGTGTAAAAATAGATGAGACTCGTTCAATGCCTTTAATACTGGCAACTTCATTGGTCACTTTCTCAAGAACACCTAAAAAGTTAGCTTGAAAGATATCTCCTTTTTTGTTTTCCAAAACAATCAACACTCTATTCGCGCCACCAAATTGAGACTGATACTCTAGATAGGTTTTCATATAAGGATGTTCTAAAGGAATATTTTTCTTGAAGCTGGCATCAATTCGTAAATGAGCAGCAGAATAAATCATAAAAATGGTTATAGCGGCAAAGATAAATAAAAATAGCTTTCTGTTTTTGAAAAAAAGCTCGGCCAAAAAATCTGAAATAACGGAGGTTATATTATTTTTTTTCATTATCAATACCTAGCTTAAGGTTTTAAAAAACGGCTAAGATCAGAAACACCGTCTTCGCCTACAGAAATAAGCTTTTCATCATCAACAAAAATTAAATCAGATATAGCCTTCCGATCATCTTTTTGATAAAACAAAAAATGTTGCCCATTATCATGGCTGATTAAAACCACACCATCAGCACCACCGATAGCAACAATTTTATTGTTTGGACTTAGGGTTATAGAATAAAGATTGTTTTTAATATTGGTCGGTATTAGCTGCCAATTTTGGCCATTATCAATGGAGCGAAAAATATTACCTCTCAAACCTGCTACAAGAAGTACATCATCATTCAATACATGCACCGCAAAAAAGGATCCTTGATAATCCAATGAAAGACGCTTCCAATTTAAAATATTTGAATCACCTAAAGCGACAAATCCAGCTTCTCCGGTCATAATTAATTGTCCATTTTTCAGCGGTTTTATTTGATATAAATGAGGTAAACCAAAATCAGGATCATCAAGTGTTTCGAGATACTCTTCATGCCACTCTGTGCCACCCTGATTGGTGGCCATAAAGTTTCCATAAGCACCAACTGCAAAACCTCTATTTTTGTCTAAAAAAGCAACATTAAACAAAGGTTTTTCTACATTCTGTTGAGGGTCATCAATAATTGGTGCGGTATTTTGTAGCGCCCAGTTTTCTCCACCATCAGTCGTATTTATAATCACAGTATCATGCCCAACCGCCCAGCCAGTCTTATCATCAATAAAAAATACACCGGTTAACGAGGATCTAATTGGCACATTGGCTTGTATCCATGTTTTACTTTGATCATCCGACCATAATACATGTCCTCTTTCTCCCACAGACACTAAGCGTCCATTGGGTAATTTAACAACCTTTAGCAGTAAAGATTGGGAAACATTTGGGGCATGCCATGAAGACTGATCCTGTGCATTCGCATTCTTCATGAATGTGAATGATAAAACACAAACAGCTAGGATAATTTTTAAATTCAGTTTCATAAATTTTATGGTGTGTTTAAATGAATAGATGGTAAAGTTATAGTCTAGAGCAAAAAAAATAACAAGCGTTTATCCTAAAAACAAAGTTTCATTTTTATCAGATCACTGCTTGTTTAAGTATAAAGCCTGACGATAACAACGAGTAAACCCCTATTCATCCAGTTTTATGACAATAACAAATAAAACCACAGATATACACGAGATTTTATACACGTGCTTTCAAAAAGAAGCCACTCTATGAGTGGCTTCTTTATTTTAACATTAAGTTTGTTTCATTTGTCTCTTTCGAAAGAGATTAATGCTTTTGATTATAAATGAATAATTGGATCTGGATTACCATCTGGATCGTTACCAGCTGTTCCACTCGTTGAAGCACGATCATTGGTCATCATTCTAACAGCACATGCTGCAGGAGAAGCCATTGAAGTACCAGACATGGTAGTCGTTCCTCCACCAGGCTTGAGAGATAAAATACTAACACCAGGAGCTGCATAGTCAACAGGTGGATTACCCCAGTTAGACCAAGATGGCATATTATCATTCACATCTACAGCAGATATAGTCGCAATATTATTTCCATTCGCTCTGGCTGGAGAATGATCATTTGCATCGCCACCTTCATTACCCGCAGCTAAGGTAAAATAGGCACCCGAAGACTGAGCTGCAGCTTTAACAGCATCATCTAAGGCCTGACTCACACCACCACCTAAACTCATATTGGCGCAATCTCCAGGAGATGCATGAGCAGCTACCCAATCTACTCCAGCTATAACCCCAGAATTGGAGCCAGATCCCCTTGCATCTAATACCTTCACTGGCACGACCGTGGCTCCAGCCGCAATTCCCACGACATCAATGGAGTTATCTTTAGCTGCTATGGTGCCAGAAACATGAGTACCATGACCATTTAAATCATTCATTCCTGCGTTACGACCTCGTGTGAAAGCTGAAAAACCACGGCTAGTATCTACATTGAGATCTGCATTGGTCAGATCAACACCTGTATCAATGATCCAAGCTGTATGACCAGCACCATTAAGGGGGCCACCGACTCGGGTCACACTCCAAGGCGTAGTTTGACTAGCCGAACCACCTCCACCACCGCCAGGTTTTCCTTTACTAATAGAAACAATGCTGTCTGGTGAAAAGCTTTTGACATTTGCATCATCGCCGAAGGCTTTTTCTGCCGCGCTACAAGGCATAGATAGAGTAAAGCCTTTAATAGAGTGCGCATAAACATGTTGAATCTCAGCAAGTTTTACAGTAATTGACGAACCAGAATTAAGCGACTGGGTCATTGCGTTAGCACGATTCAACAATCCTTGAGCATGGCTATTCACTTCATAGCTTGCCAAATTATCGTTCAAACGAACGATACAGCGATTTTGAATATTTGCGATTTCTGAACTCATGGTAGCAGTTGGGTCAGTGCTAACTGCCTCAAAAGCCATAGCGGGTGCAATAAGTGCAAGCGCTACAGATGTAGCTAATAAAGTTTTCTTCATGTTTTCCCTCCAAAGGAAGTAATTGATCAGTCTTAGAATAAGGAGCATTAAATATATTTTTGTTGTAACTCCTCAGAACAATTAAACAACTAAATGGAACTTTTATCAAACAATCCGTCTCTCATCATACCACTGCCTATATTAAATTCAATTGACAAACCGGATCTGTTAAGGCTAGATACCATTTATCATCTCTGTTATTTGTCAGTTTATTGGAAACAACCCATTGATATGAAAACAACGGCTTCAGAAATAGAACATATTAGCCATATCTGTAATTTATTGTATGACGCTTCCAAAAAAATCAGCATCCTTAATCATATTAGCTGGCCATTATCCATCAGAAATGACTTCTTCTTACACAAAGCGCAACGCATGCCCAAGGTTTCATATCCTAAGTTTGATGGTAGCGAAAGCATGGCGCTTATTATTCAATCGAGGAATTTATTGGGAGACACCGCAATAGATGATTGGTTACGTAAAAAAGCGGATACTTTAGAAACAACCATTCAGATGCTGTCTCACACAGGAACAGCAGAATTTTTTAAATATTCTGCCACCCTATACGGCACCCCAACCTCTTATTTACTCGACGAAGAAAGTACTTCCTTAGATTTAGCCAAACAATTTAAAATCGTGATGGATTCATTCTCCCAAGTTGATCTGGGTGCTCCACCCAATGCCAGTGTTCTAGCAGAAACCGTTGTGGAAGAAATGAAAATCGCCATGACAAAGCTTTTTGGGCAAGCAGCTCCACCCGTTTATTTAGTCAATGATCTGTCAGCAAATGCCCTCGCCGG
>PCTP01000010.1:9059-16182 GCA_002770795.1 Gammaproteobacteria bacterium CG22_combo_CG10-13_8_21_14_all_40_8
GGTGCTTGTTTTACCGATAAAGATCTGAGCCAATTGATCCATCATGAAGCTTATGTACATGTTGCCACCTCATTAAATGGTTTGGCTCAACCCATTCTTAAAATTTTAGCCATTAGCTCCCCTGCAAGTACCAAAACCCAGGAAGGATTAGCAGTATTTGCTGAATTAATCACCGGTTCAATGGATATTGATAGAATGCGTCGTTTATCAGATCGTGTTATAGCGATTCAAATGGCTATAGAAGGCGCTGATTTCATGGAAGTATTTAAATTTTACACTGATCAAACCCATAATCCAGAACAGGCTTTTGAGAATACAAGGCGTGTTTTTAGAGGTGGCGTGTTAACCGGGGGCTCCCCCTTTACCAAGGATGTTGTGTATCTTGATGGCTTATTGCGGGTTAATAATTTTTTAAAAGCACTTGTAGCTAATGGCAGAGCAGATTGTTTAAGATTACTATTTTGCGGAAAACTAGATATAGAAGATATTCCTATGCTGGGTTGGCTGACATCCTGCGGAATTTGTAACCCTGCGATTTACTTACCTCCTTGGGCAAGTGATTTGAGATTTTTATTAAGTTATTTAGCCTATTATTCTTTTTTAAACACTGTCGATTTTAAACAAATTAAATCACATTATAATACGATGCTACAGGACGTTCCTAAAGTGCCACAAGCCCCCCATTCATCTGGATTTATTTAACCGTCCTATGTTGATAAATATTATTTATTGTCACCACAAATAAATATAGTTTTAAAACGACATATTTCTCTGGTATAAAGATGATTTTTGTAGTATGGAAAATTAGGTTATGCCCAAGTTAACAAGTAACGAAATAGAGATCATGATAACTGATGAAGATGACGATACGTTGTTTGATGAAAAGCCCAAGCGGGTTAATCATAGTCGTCAAATCGAAGTGAGAAGACGTTTGGATGATTATTTCGAAAATCGTAAAATCAAGCATGAATTTGATATGGACTATTACGACTACGATGATGATATCACTTTGGATAGAGCCGGTTAAATCATCTATCCACCACTTTCTTAAGCTATAGCCATACTAAACGCTGAAGTGGCTACTGAAGTGGCTATTATATTGTAATATTTTCATAAACTTGGCTATCTCGCAAATTGATTCAGCCAGCCTCGCTGGTTGAATCAATTTCTAATTCAATTGTGCTACTCTAATATTTTCTATTATTCTCATCACAATGTCCGAGTTGAGATTATTGATATGAGAACAGATGTAAATTTGCCTATTAATCATGGGAGCTTCATTCACCACAAAAAGTTTTTCTCCTAATAAGTTCTTAATCAACTTATGGGGAAGATAAGCACAACCACCATGAACCAAAATAAAATCAAGTGCTATCCTAGCCAAACTGGTACGAAGGACTGGCAGTAATCTGTCAGGAAAATGATGTGCAAGGGTAATTTCGAAGGATGTTCCCCAATCAACATGAACAAATTTAGTGATCGCTTCATTGATATCAACATCTTTAGTGGTGGAAACCAACATTAACTCAGTTTGACTGACATTTTCAGATTGTAAATCCGATAACTTAGCTGGCTCGTAGATCAAAGCAACATCCAAGGTTTTGTCCATTAAACGTCGAATTAACACAGAAGGTGTATCTGCGTCAGCTCTAATGGATAGTTCTGGCATCTGGATATGCAATCTATTGAGAATATCCTTTAATAACAGATCCCATAATCCTGTTGTAGCACCCATAGAAAAAACTTTTCTCTGATGTTTCCTTAACGAAATATCCAATTTGGCGCGATCCCATGCTATCAAAATAGATTCTGCATGGGCAACTAAACGCTCACCAGAGGGCGTTAACTGCAAATTATTTCGCCATCGTGTAAACAAGGGCGTCCCCAAATAATTCTCCAACTGACGAATACGGGCACTCACGGCTGCTTGAGTTAAATACAGATGTTCTGCTGCATTTCCAAAATGACGCGTATTTTTTACCTCGATAAATGTTTTTAATAACTCAATGTCCATTAGGATCAATAAACTCAACTTGTTTTGTTAAATTAGCTTTACTATCAAAGGGATAAATAGTTTTGTTTTTGATTTATCCACCATACTACCTTTAGTATTTGAATATAGTTTTACAAAAAGACGCTCAATCTCTCCCCGAAAAACCACTTGGTGACTCGTCATGTTTTAATATTGTATTCCAATACTAAAGCAATCTAAAAAAACACAATTATTCATGTTTCATCAACAAAGTATAGGAAATCACAAATCCCAATATCGTGGTATTGGAACACAGGCTCTCGACTATCCATCCCTGTGAATTAAGGGCTGTGATCTTTTCATTCAGCAAATCTAAGTCAACCTTATTCGACCAAAAATTGCGTTTTTTAAACTCTAAAACTTTTTGCATTTTATTCCTTGATATTTTTCCAACAGAGGTTCATCAACTTTATTTAAAACTCGTAATGATAGCCAAGACTCAAGCGATTACTGGTATCCAGAGCGAACGCCAGTACATTTTTATCATAAATACTGGCCTCTAATTCAATATATGACTGTTTCCAATAATATCTATAACGAGTTTCTAAGGCATTCAGTTTTAGGGCTGTTTTCGTGATACTGTTACCACCGGGCGCACTTTTATCCGTACCATCTCTATTTAAGTTCATAACAGAATAGTTCATTGAAAGCTCTTGATTTTGATAGTTACTCCCAATAAAACCTAAAGTGGTTACAACTGAATCATTATCAAAAGTTGCACCAATACTTCGACCTCTATATCGATAACCTGACTGATAAATTGAATGTTCATAGGTGGTATTATTGGTTCTAATGCCTTGAAATCCTGAGGGCGTTGTGTTGGCATATTCAGCAAATAAACGGTAATTTCCCCAGTTTGTGTGAAACTGTCCTGCCTCTAAACCATATAAAACAATGGCTTTAGATGGGACACCATTAATGAGTTTATCATCTCCAATATATTGCATATAAGCATTCAGTGGCACTTCTGAAGTGGTCAATTGCCATTTCATATCAAAGCCCGCTTGTTGGTTGGAAGGATCATTAACAGCTGTTAAGCCATTGCCACCATTTTCATTGGTTCCTAGTAAGATATGACCAAAGGCGTTTAAACTATTAGAGCGTCCGGTTCCTCCCCAAATAGCAGTTCTTGATAACCCCACCTCAAGAGCTGGCACAGGTTTAAAAGTTGCTCTCAATCCCCACAGTAAAGCATTTGGTATATGCCTATCCGTCTCTAATTTGCCCATAAAAGTTTCTAGGGTCCAAGGACCAATAAAACTCAGCCAGGGCGACTCAAAAGGTTGGGTATAGTGCCTTTGAATCGAAAGTGCGGGAAATGAACGTGCATTGGTTGATAAGATCATAGAATTCTTCCATCCTGGTCCCCACCATCTATCAATAACACCGGCTGAAAATACCCAGTTACCTTTAACTAATCCCAAATAAGAGCCATTCGCTGTTACATTTTCTCCATCAATAGGGTCTTTAACAGCCTGCACTTGTAACCTGATGGCAGCGTTATCTCCCACCCAATCTAATGCAGCATCAAATGTGGCTTTTTCTCTGGAAGAGTCGCCAAACTCTCTAAAAATAGCTGCATCTGAGGCAACCTCAATGGCTGAATATCCTTGAATTTTATTACTCGAAGCTCGTTCATATGCTTTGCGTACCCTTTCAAATGAACTTAATAATGAAGTAGCCATAGTTTCACTATCTGCTTTTTCTAAATCATCGCCAACACTTGCCCACATAATTGGCCACTGTGTGACTGGTGAGGTAATAACACCAGCCTCTGCTAAGGCTTGCACATCTGAACGTAACCAACGATTATCGGCCTCGATAAAAGGAACAGCACAGGCACTGCTAATACCTATAAAAATACCAACACAGATCCATTGTTGTAACAAATATCTCCGTTTCATCCAGTTACCTTAATGAGCTATACTATGAATGGGCATATTGTAGCGACTTGGGTACCTATAAGCTATAGCCTTGTGTTTGGTTCATTCCAACCTTAATCTCTATACCCGTGCTACCTCAAAATGCAGGATTTCATTTTGAAGCTTATCGTGAAATATGCTTGGAAACTGGCTTATGATGCTAAAAAATATTATGATGTCTATCATAAACAGATAAAAAGAACTGAGTCAACCATACAACAGGAATGATAACCCTTTCAATGAAATGCACCCAATCTTTTGCAACACCTCTATTCAATCTTGAGAATGCGATTTCTCAAGAGCTAATCCATTTGTGGAAACGTACTATTCTAGATTATTCACCTTCTTTCAAACCCACCTCTTTAGGTCATAACAAAGTGTTAGAAAGCCTTCATCAATTTTTTTATTGGAAAGACCCCGTTATCCAACAAATTGCCCATTTCTGCCACATGAAGTTAGCTGAAATCATCGTGCAAACATCCAGCTTTGATCAAGCAACTTTTGAGAGTTTAATTTTTGATTACCAGTCCTGGGTTCAAATTTGCAAAGATGGTGGATTTTTGGCTTGCCAAAATTTTCCCAACAGTAGCTGGACTGGCTTTCTTTGTTTGGATTTGGATGAATCATCACTCTCTGATAAGAACAATGGAACCATTGTGTTACATGATCCAAGAGTCAATGCCAATCAACATCAAGATGATGCAAACTCCCGCTGGAAATGGCCTTTTGAACTCTGCAGTTTTCAGTTTCATCCTAAACCAGGCGATCTCATTATTTTCCCTTCCTATATGAGAACTGAATCTTTCACTTATCTAGGTAACAAGCCGAGAATGATGATCTGGTTTAGCTGTTGGGTTCGTTTACCGGATGCCTTATGTGTAATGCCAAAAACACATTATAAACTTCGAGAAATTACACCCTTTATTTTTGAAAATTCAGGAACATAATTGATATGACTATTTTAGGTTGCTTTACAGTACCTGTTGGTGAATATCAGATGGAGGCCGCCAAAGCCGCACCTCTCTGTGACAAACTAAAAAAAATATTCTTCGAAAAGGAATCCTTGGGGTCCACTTTTAAAAACAAAACCTATAGATCCACTCAGAAAGGCAATATATTTGAAAGTACTTTTGACATTTTTAATTGGCATGATCCAGCTATTGATGAATTATCGGATCACATTAGAACTCATTTGAAACTGTTTCTCGGTTCGATCACAACATTAAACCCACTACAAATCAACTCATTAAAGTTTAACTTTCATCCTTGGTATCACATTACCAGAAATGGAGGAAGACAAGGCATGCATAACCATTCTAACTCGAGTTGGTCTGGAATTTTTTGTATTGACCCCGGAGAAAAAATAGAAAGCATGCCCGATAGCGGTGTTGTTTACTTCCATGATCCCCGCGCCAACGCTAATATGTATGAAGATGACGGTTTAAAACATCTTAAAGGAGAGTTTGCTCATGGCGTGATGCGTATAGAACATGTAGCAGGGCGTTTACTGTTCTTTCCATCCTATCTTTACCATGAAATTTTTCCTTATTTTGGAAAAACAGAAAGAGTTGTTGTTGCATTTAACTGCCGTATTACTTTGCCTGAGAATTCTTAATATTCAATTTTTTCTCTAATCGGCGTTTTTTAAAAAATGCGCTGATTATTTCAGAACAACCCTCTTGAAGGATCCCACCCTGCCACTTTACTCTATGTTGGAAAAGATTAGTATCCAGTAGCTGATATTGACTGGTGACTGCCCCAGCTTTCAGATCATAAGCGCCAAAAAACAGGTTTTCAATCCGCGCATGAACTAAGGCACCGGCACACATACTACAAGGCTCTAAAGTCACATATAAAGTTGATTTGGGTAAACGGTAATTTTTCAATTGGTTCGCTGCAGCACGAAGGGCAAGAATTTCTGCATGAGCGCAGGGGTCGTGTTTATAGATAGATTGGTTGTAGGTCTGGGCAATAATTTGATCATCTATGACCAATAATGCGCCAACAGGAACTTCACCCTCAAGTGCCGCTTTATGTGCTAACTTGAGGGCCTGTCCCATATAGCTTTGGTGTTTGTCCAGCATCTAAATAACCTCAACTCAAAATAAGTTAGGTCGCCCCATCTCGTTGTTTTCTCAACGTCCATCGCTGAGATTGGATCAACTTTAACTGATTGAAAATTAACTCGTTACCTTGTAAATTGAAGTTATTAACCTATTTTTCCCGAGTTGAGGCTAGATAACCTGAACTCTGGGCAAATGAGTAATCAGCTCAGAAAACCTTATTCCCACTCAATGGTTGCAGGCGGTTTCCCAGAAATATCGTAAACAACTCGACTAATGCCATCAATTTCATTGATGATGCGATTTGATACTCTTCCTAAAAACTCATAAGGAAGATGCGCCCAATGCGCAGTCATAAAATCAATAGTTTCAACGGCTCTTAAAGAAACCACCCAATCATATTTACGTGCATCCCCCATCACTCCAACGGAACGAACAGGTAAAAATACCGTGAATGCTTGGCTTACTTTATGGTAAAGATCTGCGGCATGCAGTTCTTCGATAAAGATGGCATCTGCTTTTCTTAAAAGATCAGCATACTCTTTTTTAACTTCACCTAAAATTCGCACCCCTAAACCAGGCCCAGGGAAAGGATGTCGATAAAGCATTTCTGGTGCAATACCAAGTTCTACACCGATTTTACGAACTTCATCTTTAAATAACTCAGTCAGGGGTTCAATGAGCTTCAAATTCATTTCTTTTGGCAAACCACCCACGTTATGATGTGATTTAATTACATGGGCTTTACCTGATTTGGCACCAGCAGACTCAATCACATCAGGATAGATGGTACCTTGAGCTAACCATTTGGCATTTGACAATTGACGAGCTTGTTCTTGGAAGATATCGACAAAGACTTTGCCAATGATTTTACGCTTAGCTTCAGGTTCAGATTCACCTTTTAATGCTTGTAGAAATACATCTTCAGCATCTACTTTAATAACATTCAACCCCAAGTGTTCAGCAAACATTTTCATGACCTGTGTGGCTTCATTCAAGCGCAACAGCCCATTATCCACAAACACACAGGTTAATTGCTTACCGATGGCCTTATGGAGTAACATGGCAGTAACAGATGAATCCACACCACCAGACAATCCAAGGAT
>PCTP01000135.1:0-14472 GCA_002770795.1 Gammaproteobacteria bacterium CG22_combo_CG10-13_8_21_14_all_40_8
CCATTGGATCGGTATCCTCTGTAAATATTGCACCGAAGTTGCGAAGTTTTCTGGTTTTGTTGGCGACCAAGCCGCTAAGCCCGTTTTAGCTGGAACGATTTCAATACAATCTGTAGGGCAAACAGGAATACAAAGATTACAACCAGTGCAATCGGCTTGGATCACTGTATGCATGTGTTTCGCCGCGCCCACAATAGCATCGACGGGACAAGCCTGAATGCATTTTGTACAACCTATGCAGTCTGGCTCTCGGATAAACACCAGGGTAGGTACAGGAATGGCATCATTCTCTGGAGCAAGGGGTTCGGGATCGACACCTAACAATTCGGCAATTTTTTCCATGGTTTCTTGACCACCAGGGACACATTTATTCACCGCGTCACCCTGTGCTAAAGCTTCGGCGTAGGGTTTGCAACCGGGATATTGGCATTGACCGCATTGAGTTTGAGGGAGTAGCGCATCTAATTGCTCCACTAATGGATTGCCCTCCACTTTAAATCTTATGGCGGCAAAACCGAGTAAAACACCAAAAATTAAACCAAGAATTAACAGGATGAAAATCGCCATGGGATTAACCTTTTACCAGTCCTGAAAAACCCATGAAGGCTAAAGACATCAGACCCGCAGTAATCATTGCTATAGCGGGTCCTTTAAAGTTTTCGGGCACATCTGCAACGGTAATACGTTCACGCATGCCTGCAAACAACACCAAAACCAGAGAAAATCCTAAGGACGCTCCGAAACCATAAATCAAAGATTGCACAAAATTATGATTTTGATTGACGTTTAATAAAGCGACACCTAATACCGCACAATTGGTGGTGATCAGAGGAAGGAATATACCGAGTAATTGATAAAGCATGGGACTTGTTTTATGGATAATCATTTCTGTGAGTTGAACAACAACAGCAATCACTAAAATAAAAGATAGGGTGCGCAGATATTCAAGACCGAAGGGGTAGAGTAAGTAATGATCAACCAGATAACTTGCAGCGGAAGCCAATGTCAGTACAAAAGTGGTCGCCACAGCCATGCCCAGTGCCGTGTCGACTTTATTGGAAACTCCCATAAAGGGACAAAGTCCTAAAAACTTCACTAAGACGAAATTATTGACTAATACTGTACCAACAAATAACAGCAGATATTCGCTCATTCTTTGGTTGATTCCTAAAGTTTTTAAAATAAATCATTGTCTAAGAGATATTCGTTCTTTTGGACAATTTGTTCATCCAGTGCCTATATCTTCGTAAGACTATTCTTCAAATATCTATTCATCGAGAGATAAATCATCAAGCGTGGTTTGTTTTTTTGTAACCCTTTGAGATGAATCCATTTCTTTGTTTTGCTTGGATTTTTTAGATTTTGTAAATAATATGGAAATGCCAATGAGCATTAATCCTAAATAGGTTAAAATCAAGGGTATTAAGCCTCTCACCATGCCAGTCATACCCTGTTCTTCAATCTCGAAAATCATGACCAAAGCGGCTGGAGCCCAATATTCACTCTCTGGCTGAATAGTGAGGGGAGTAAACATCAGCGTGGCGACAGGAATCAACAATAGCAACTGTAACCATCGATTGGCTCGACGCATTGGATAGCGCAACATAGCAAGCACGATAAGACCCACTGAGGTGTAGATTGTCCAAACAATCCAAAAAGACCAGCCGTCTCCAGTGAACATTATTTTACTCGCATGCCGGGTGTTGCCCCTTGATCAGGATTAAGAATATATAAATCATCTCCCCCTGGACCTGCCGCCAACACCATACCCTGAGATTCACCAAAACGCATTTTTCGAGGTTGTAAATTGGCCACCATAACGGTGAGCTTGCCTTCTAATTGCTCTGGACTGTATGCGGATTTGATACCCGCAAAGACTTGGCGTGTTCCAAGGCCAATATCCAATTCTAATCTGAGTAATTTATTGGCTGACTCCACATGCTCCGCTTTCACAATTTTAGCAATACGCAAGTCAATTTTGGCAAAATCCTCAATGTTGATCATTTCTGCAATGGGTTCTATCGTGGTTTCGTTGGTCGCTGCTTCTGTTGGTGATTTCATTGACTGTTTCTCTGCTTTTGGTTTTGCTGCTGTTGCTTCGACTACTGGCTTAACAGGCGTAGTTTCTGAAGTAGGTATTGAATCTTCAATCATTCTTTCAATTTGAGCGACTTCAAGACGTTGCATCATCGGTTTAAATGTATTGATACCATGCTCTTTTAATAAATTATCGATATCAGTCCAAGTGAAAGGCGCAACATTTAAAAAATGTTCTGTTTTCTGCGCGAGCTCAGGGAGTACTGGTTTGAGATAAATCACTAACAAGCGGAAAGCATTTAACGCGGTAGAGCAAACCTGATGTGCTTGTAATGCAGTTTCAGGATTTTTTACCAAAGACCATGGCATTTGTTCTGCAATATATTGATTAGCTTGATCGGTGAGTAGCATGATTTCACGGATAGCTTTGCTGTATTCTCGCTGCTCATAATGGTCGGCAATTTTATCTTTAGCTGCTTGTATTTGTTCCAATAACGCGATGTGATGAAGTTCCTCAGATAAGCTGTTATCGAATCGCTTGGCAATAAATCCGCTGGTTCGGCTGGCGATATTGACTAATTTACCTACAAGATCGGAATTAACCCTTTGTACAAAATCCTCTAGGTTTAAATCAAAGTCTTCTAGTCTTGCACTGAGTTTCGCCGCCAAATAATAGCGAAGATATTCTGGCTTCATATGATTTAGATAGGTACGCGCGTTAACAAAAGTGCCTTTGGATTTGGACATCTTTGTGCCATTGACGGTGAGAAAACCATGAGCATTAACGGCCGTAGGGGTTCTAAAGCCTGCGCCAGTTAAGGTCGCTGGCCAAAATAAACAATGGAAATAGGTAATGTCTTTGCCAATAAAATGATATAGCTCAGTGGTGGAGTCTGCTTTCCAATAATGATCAAAATCCAGATCATCTCGTCTATCGCACAGGTTTTTAAAGGAAGCGATATAACCAATAGGGGCATCCAGCCAAACATAGAAGTACTTACCAGGTTGTCCAGGGATCTCTATGCCAAAATAAGGTTTATCTCTGGAAATATCCCAAGCTTTAAGTCCGTCTTTAAGCCACTCATGTAATTTATTGGCGACCTCATCCTGAACGTGGCCGTCGTTTAACCAGTCGGTGAGCATGGATTCGAAATGGGGTAGTTCAAAAAATAAATGTTCAGAATCCTTCATAATGGGGGTAGCGCCACTGACTACAGAACGAGGGTTTTTGAGATCGGTGGGTGAATAGGTGGCTCCACAAACATCGCAGTTATCACCATATTGATCGGGTGCACCACACTTAGGACAATCACCTTTGACAAAGCGATCGGGTAAGAACATTTCTTTTTCAGGATCGAAAAGCTGGCTGATAGTACGTCGACTAATATGGCCATCGGCATTGAGTTTATTGTAAAACTGATGCGTATAAAATTGAGATTCTTTCGAATGTGTACTGTAATAATTGTCATACTCAATTAAAAAATCGATAAAATCCTGCTGGTGTTCTTGGCGGGTTCTTTCAATCATCTCTTCAGGCGCTATACCCATTTGCTGTGCTCTTAGCATGACTGGGGTGCCATGGGTATCATCTGCACATACGAAGGTACATTTTCTTTGACGCAGCTTATGGTAGCGAACCCAAATGTCTGATTGAATATGCTCAAGCATATGGCCCAAATGGATGGAGCCATTGGCATAGGGAAGTGCAGATGTGACCAGAATTTCACGTTGTTTATTTGTCATAGAATGCTTTATTAACAGGGTTACAACTCGCATCAAAAATTTAAGCAGCGAGGATAGTTACAAGGCTTGTAACTATACAGCGAAAGAGACTTTTTTGCATCTGAAACCTACATTTTGAATGAACATAGGCTAATATTTAGGTTAAAAACTGTTGTTCAATATTCCTAGCTAATTTCTGAGCCCACAAACTATACATTTTAGCCCCAGGATGAAAGCCATCTTCTGCTAAAAGATCATCCTCTATTGGAAAGTCTAAGGACGCATAGAGAATACCTTTTTGCTTGATGTCGTTTTTCAATGCCTGGTTGAATTGCACCACTTTGTGTCCTAGGCAGGTGCGAAGGGGGTTCGGAAGCACTTTAAAGTGTTGCATAGGGGGGGGTGCGGACACAATGATCAAACTGGGCGAAAATTTGGCAATAATTTCTTGGCGTATCTGCTGTTGAATTTTTAACCATGCTTTGACTTGTGTGGTTCTGGTAACATCATTGACCCCAATCGACGTGATAACCACATCAAAATGAAGGGCAGGGACAGTGCTTAAATGTTCGATGAGCATGGGGCTGTTGATACCAGATTTTGCAATCAGCATCCATTTGATATGAAAGTTTTGGCTAAGCTGCTGAACCAATTGGCCAGATAAAGCCTGTTTTTGTATAGAAACCCCCACGCCAGCTGCAGCAGAATCGCCTAGAATCAATAAGGATAAAGGTTTTCCATAGCCCTCGATCCCAGAACGCTCACCCTTAGCCTCTGGTAATTTTACGGCGCGCCACTTTACCCAACAACCTTGCATAACCAATATAGGGGACAGCATAATGTTCATTAAAAGTGACAGCATAATAATCTCGTATTTCAATCTTATTGAGAGGTTAGTGTGATAAAAAAAGTGATCTTTTGTGCAGAGTTGATGACCTGATCTCGATCTTTATTTTTAGCGGTATAATTATGCCAAAACAGACTCTTAAGCATTTGACCTGTGTAAATACGTCCTTTATTGAATAAAGATAAAAGAGCGTAAGATTTTTGCAAAAAAATGTATTAAAACAATTTGTTGAACTAGATTGAATACTATTCTCTGTTAGAGGATATCTTGAAAATTATTCAAAAAAGACAAAAAATCACCTCAATCATGGAGCCGTATAATCCATCTAGGTCTGATATTTAAGAACATTGAGTGCCTATGAGATTACACAGAAATAAAATAATGAGCTAGTATAAAGTGAACAATATGTGTAGTTGTTCAAAATTCCATCTAAAGGGAATGGTTATGTTAGCTTTATATGTCATCAAAGGATTTTGTAATGAATGAAGATAGACTTGAAAATCATAATTATACCCATCATTTAGCCCAAGTGAATGTCGAGAATAAGGTTAACACTCTGGAAGATATTTACAATGAAAATGGTGTGTTGTTGCTTAAAAAGGGCTCACCGATTGATGAAAAAGCGGTTTTGTCATTAATTAAACATAAACTAAAAAAGTCTATTTCACGGTCTATTGGCGTTGAAAATACCCTGGATTCTGAACATACACTGCATCATTTTAATCAATTTTTGAGTGCTAATACCGAGCTTAAAAAGTTACATATGAAATTAGGGCTTGAGAGATGTCTCCAGTATGGATGCAATTACTTTGCGGAATTTCCACTATTAACACAAAAAATGACGGTTATGCAATCCTCCATGCCCAATTTATTCCGAAAAGAAATCGCTGGGGCTTGGTATTCGTTGGCCATATGCCATCAGTTGGGTTTAGAGAACGATGAAACGAAAGAGATATTTTTAGGTGCGCTTATTCGTGATTTGGGTATGCTGCATATCGATCCAACGCTACTGGAAAGCTATAAGCAAAACGATCAAAGTGCCTTTGAGTCTTTGAAAGGCCATGTCATCATTGGCAAAATGGTGGTGAATGAAGTTGAAAATATGCCACAACTGGTAAAGCAGATCATTTTTGAACATCATGAAAGTTGTGATGGTGCTGGATACCCCAGAGGAATTGAGCTACTAAATCCTCGCTCCCCAAGTCAAATAGTGGCAATGGCGGACTCGCTGCAAGAGATCGTTTCCAGATTTCAGCAGCAAGGCAAAAATTTAGCCAATCTTGAGGGCTTTTTAATGTTGAACATGACCACTTATGGAGAAGATATTTATAAAGCAGTGGCTAAACTTATGCGGCTGGTAGATGCACCAGCGACATTGACTATCGATAGCCATCATTATCCAGAATTTATTGATAAATTGTTAAAAACTAATCAAGTATTCCTGGCAATTTGTGCGTTGCTCAGCGAAATATTACCCCAATTAAACCCCAATTCATCACAAAAAGAAGAAAGGATATTTAAAAAATTTATAGAACGAATTATTGATATGCAAAATAGAACGGGAGTGCCAAGTCAAGAATACGCACGCTGGATGAAGTATATTCAAGTAAATCATCGAAATGAAATTTATTCAGAGTTGGAAATGATTGGATTAATGTATGAAGAGCTGACATGGCAGGCGAACCAAGCACAGGGCTATATTCTTAGGCTAAATGATGCAGGAGATACCAGTGTTCCTCTAAAAAATCTGTTGATAAAAGCGAATACAGCCATTGATGAAGCGATCCATCTGACTGAATTTAAGAGATTAAGAGGATAAAACCAAGCAAGAGGTGAATCATGTCTAGACCTTCCAATGAAGAATTGGCAACGGCCCTTAAAGCGGCTGGTACCATGAGAGAACAAAATAATGATCCTGATTTTATCGCCAAATCGCTATTAAATGCTCATTATCGCTTGGGATATTTGGAAAAAGTTTTCCATCATGCTGAACGTTATATCAAATTTGGTCAAGCAGAACATGAGCACCAAGAATTGTTAAAAGTGATTGAACTGGCCAAAAAAGAAGAACGTCGAATTACTTTAAAAGATGATGATACAGCCTACGGTTTATGAGGTTTGGCATTCATCTTGGATTTTATCATTCGGTGGCTGTCCTTAATATTTGCTACAAAGTATGCCAAAACCTCTCTTTACGAGGTAAATAATAGTCATCATAATCTAGAGACATCACTACAGTTTTTGCTTGGCCTACAATCTCCCTTCTGGGTATCAAGCCAATATATCTTGAATCTGCACTATTATCTCTGTTATCCCCCATCACAAAAATAGAGTCTTTAGGAACTTGAAGGGTAAGAAAACTGGAGCGTGGGGAAGGACTCTGTGGGTGAAGTCTGATGGCATGCTCTACACCAGATAAATTTTCAACTACATCAATGTAATCCGTATTAGATGGCTTATGAGCTCCTGATTGTATGGGTGAATAAGTCATTTTGTTACCATTGATCCAAAGCATATTATTTCTCATCTCAATAACATCCCCTGGAATACCCACGACTCTTTTAACTAAGGTTTTATCCAACGCCTCAGAATCAAAAGTGACAATATCGCCTCTTAATGGTTCAGCTAAATTGATGATGGGAATGTGAGTAAAGGGAACACGAAGATCATAAGCCATTTTATTGACCAGAATTCTATCGCCCTCTTCGATGGTTGGTTTCATTGATCCTGTGGGTACAGTATTCCAATCGGCTACTGCACTGCGAAAAATAAACATTAAGCAGAGAAAAAATAATATCGATTGATTTTCTTTCCAAAGTTGCAATAATTTTTTTTTCATCTTGATTTACCTTACATTAAAAGTTTTGCTGTTATCGAGATAAGTGTTTAGACACTTTAGTGAAGCAAAAAGTTTAGAAAAATTCAGAACTAATGAAAAATACTATAATGATCGAGTATTTTAGTTGTTTGAATTTTAACTTATTCTTGGCTGGTCGCCTATCTGACAACATGGGTATGTTTGCTCAAATTACCTATACCTTTATTGCCAAGTATCAAGGGGATATATGGATCTCAAAAGACTACTTGAAAAGAAAAATTGTTTTTGTGGATGTAACTTAAGAAGGCTAGCTGCTCATGATTCTAAAGGGGAAATAAACTTCCCCTTTAGTTGGAAAATGAAATTTAACTAGCCGATAAAACCCTACTAATAAATCCCTTAATATAACGAGTTTCTGGGATGGCTGGATGTACTGGGTGGTCTTGGCCTTGGTGACATTGTTCGACAATTTGCAGTGTTTTATCCAGGTGACGGCTTCCAGCTCTAAGGCAGTCTTGTAGTTCGTCGGGTTTTAAATGCATGGAGCATGAGGCGGATAATAAAATGCCGTCTTTGTTTAATAAGCGCATAGCGGCTTCGTTAATTTTGCGATAAGCATTTAATCCTGCTTTGGTGTCTTTTTTCTTTTTGATGAAGGCAGGAGGATCGACGATAACCACATCAAATTTTTGTTTGTCTTGTTTGAGATCTGCCATGGCGGTAAAAGCATCATTGGCGATACAGGTGACTTTATCTTCTACTTTATTGAGCTTGGCATTGATGGTAAGTTCATCCAACGCTTTGGCTGAAATATCAATGCAGAATAACTCACTAGCACCCGCATTCGCCATTTGAATCGCAAATGCTCCCAGGTAACTGAAAACATCAAGCACTCTTTTTCCTGCAACATAACGAGAAATTTGTTGGCGGGAAATTCTGTGATCGAAGAACCAACCTGTTTTTTGCCCTGTATGGGGTGAGATCATAAACTGGGTATTATTTTCTTCGATTTGAATGCTATCAGGGGTGATGCCAAAGGCTTGTTCAATCTCATTATTGAGAGATTCTGCTTTACGAGAGTTGCAATCATTTCGCAATAAAATCGATTGGGGTTTGAATACTTTTTTTAGAGCATCACAAATATTTTCTTTTTGTTGCTCCATACCAGCCGTGGTGATTTGAACCACTAAATGATCACCAAAACGATCGACAATTAACCCGGGTAAACCGTCACTTTCTCCATAAATAGCGCGATAGAAAGGTTTGTCAAACACACGCTCACGCAAGGATAAGGCTTGATTAAAACGATGTACAAACAAGGATCGATCAATCGCAATATTGGGATCTCTGGTAAGAATTCGCGCACATAATAAATTATTGGGATTGATGTATCCCACACCTAATGGTTTGCCATTCGAAGTTTCTATTAATATGGTTTGGCCAGATGTAAATGACTTTAAGGGGCTAAATTGGGTATCGATTTCATTGCTATACACCCAAAGATGTCCACTTTGAATGCGTTTTTCTTCATTGCGTCTAAGACGTAAAATTGACATGCTCATAAGATATCCAAAGTGGATTGGGGAAATAAATGCTGATTATATCAGAAAGCGTTGCCAGTGATAGGGGGCTATCTCAGGGCAACCGCACGAGTCGGACCAGAAAAGTTTAAACTATCACCTTCAGCTATAAAGCTGATCACTCCCCCAGCTTGCCTTATTTTTCAAAAAACTCTGTGCTCTCTGTGTCCTCTGGGGTTCATTGATTGATCTCCTAATCTCTTTCCAAACCATTGAACCACAGAGGACACAGAGAACACTGAGAAAGTATGGTTTCAGTGATGGTGATGGCTATTTGATCACATCTACCTGAATATGAATAGTTTTTCGTGATCTAGCCCTGGCAGCTATATGGACTGTTACTGTTTACTGAGCTTTCTCAATCCCTTTAAAACAAGTTCACAGCATTGAATAGGCTCTTCTAAGGGGATGAGATGGCCTGCATTAAAGTCTTCTAAAAAGATGGTGTTGGGACAGGTTTTCTGCCATTTGTTCCAGAGTTTATCCGGGAAGAAGAATGAAGGCTTTCCACGAATGGCGACACAGGGTACTTTGAGATTTTGGAGTTTATTCATTAAACAGGGAGGTTTGGTATAAATGTGCGCTTCCCAGTTTTTGGGATAAACCAGCTGATATTCTTCCTTGCTGTTCTTTTTAACGGCATGTTGAGCTAATGAATCAAGGGCTTGTTCATTAAAGTTTTTATAGATGGGATGATGCTTATATTCATCAATAAAAGCTTCGCGGCTGCTCCAGCTGTCTCTTTTCCTTAATGTACCTTTGGCCGGTTGTGTCAGGTTCAGTAGGGCTTTGGGTACAACATGCATGAATAAACTCAAAGGACGTGAAACCATTGCAGGCTCGACTAATACGATGGATTGAAAAAGCTCTGGTCTTTTGGTGGCAGCGATAACGGTGGAGGCACCGCCTAAAGAATGACCTATGCCTATGATGGGCGTTGAGCAATGTTGTTCGATAAAGGCGATAAGATCGTTAGCATAAAGATCCCAATCACGGCTTTTGGGTAAATCTTCATTAGCCTCCCAAGTGGGGCGAATTTGTAATGCACTTAGGCTGAAATGCTGTTTTAGCTCTGACAAAAATGGTGTGTATACATTTAAAGGAAACCCATTGGCATGGTAGAAATGCGCAGGTTGTTTCTCATTGAGAAACTGTTGCCAAATTGCGTGTTCTGGTAAAACCGTAGAATCTGTAGTCATTTTATGTAAATAATTCTAGTTATTTGTGTGTTGTATCCAATGGGATGTTAGCTCCAGGTATAGTGACCTCAAAACTAGCTCCTACGGCATTTTCATTATTTGTGAGCTTATATGAAAATCCCTGCAGAGTAAAAATTTCGTGAACTAACATAAGGCCAAGCCCTTGTCCTGAGTCTTTGATGGTAAAAAAAGGCGTAAAGAGTTGTGATTTCACTTCTTGGGCTATGCCAGTTCCGGTATCTGATATGGTGAGTTTTATTTTATTTTCCAAAGATTCGATGCTAAGCCAAACTTCGATTTTCTGAATACACACTTTAAACCTGTTTTAAATCAATTAGTTAAGTATATTGGCAAAATGGAGAATAAGTATAAATATTCGTTGATTAATCTTTGTCTAGCAGTTTTTTTAAATCCGCAAAAGGGTTAAAGGTTGCATTTTTATGTTGATCATCCTGAGGTTTAACTTCAGATCCATAGCGATCATGCTCAAGATATTTTGAATGCTCATGATCATGACAGTAGATACAGAGTAATTCCCAGTTGCTGCCGTCTTTGGGGTTATTGTTATGATCATGATCGATATGGTGAACGGTTAACTCTCTTAAATTAGAATACACAAATTCTCGAATACAACGTCCACAGATCCAAGGAAATAATTTGAGAGCTTGATCCCTGTAGCTAGCTTCTTGTTTTTTATATTGGGCACTTGAACCGTATTTATCCGTAGACATTTTTGCTAATACACCAAAAATTCACATTCTAGTTAGTTTTCTTTTATATACCCTTTTCTAACTGATATGCAAGTCTAGTCAAAGCTTTCTTGGAATGGTAATACAAAAAAAAGGGTGCCTCAGATGTGGAATTGTGGCAGAATCTGTGCATTCTTTATTCAGGACAAATGAGGGCATAATGAAAATAAAAATCAACATGTTGTTAAAAAAAGGGCTGTTACCTACAGGACTGGCTTTGTCTAGCTTGATAATGGGGTGTCAGCCTACATCAGAGAAAGTAGCAGCGAATGACAATAATCCCACTCAGGGCGTTGTACAAAGCAATGTAGAGGTAAAATCAACCGTAACAGAAGTAGATGCACAGCGCTTTATTGATGAGGCCGAAAAAACATTAGCAGAGTTGATTGTTTCTGGTGCTAAAGCCGATTGGGTAGCGGCTAACTTTATTACCAAGGATACTCAAGATTTAAGTGCAGAGGCCAATGAAAAATTTACCGCAATGACGGTGAAGTTGGCAAATGAGGCGAGAAAGTTTAATGAACTCAATTTAACGGGCGACTTAAAGCGCAAACTTGAAGCCTTAAAATTAGCTTTAACGCTGCCTGCACCTATGGATCAAGCTAAAACAGCAGAGTTGGCCGAAATCACTTCTTATTTGGGCGCGACTTATGGTTCAGGTAAATATTGTCCTGAGGGCAAGGCTTGCGAAGATTTGGGACAATTGTCTGAAACCATTGCTACATCACATAATCCTGCTGAATTACTTGAAGCATGGCAAGGTTGGCGTACTGTTGCTGTACCTATGAAAGAACGCTATGTGCGTATGGTTGAACTTGCCAATGAGGGGGCTAAAGATTTAGGTTATAAGGATCTAGGCTCAATGTGGCGTTCTAAATATGATATGGATCCTGATGCTTTTGGTTTAGAAATGGATCGCCTTTGGGGACAGGTAAAACCCTTATACAGTGCATTACATTGTTATGTTCGCGACAAATTAAACGAACAATATGGCGATGCAGTCGTTTCTAAAACAGGTCCTATTCCTGCTCATTTATTAGGCAATATGTGGGCGCAATCTTGGGCAAATGTTTATGATATAGTGAAACCAAAAGGTGAAGATAAAAGTCTGGATCTCACTGATGTTTTAAGGGGAAAAGGATATGATTTTCCTAAAGGTGATCGTGATGCCGAATTAAATGTTGCTAAGAAAATGGTATCAACCGCAGAGAATTTCTTTGTCTCTTTAGGCTTTGATAAACTCCCTGATACTTTTTGGGAACGCTCTTTATTTTTAAAACCTTTTGATCGAGATGTGGTTTGTCATGCCAGTGCTTGGGATATTGATAACCAAGATGATTTACGCATTAAAATGTGTATCAAAAATGATGCTGAAGATTTTGAAACCGTTCATCATGAATTAGGCCATAATTTTTATCAACGAGCTTATAAAGCACAGTCTACTTTGTATCAAGGAAGCGCAAATGATGGTTTTCATGAGGCAGCGGGTGATTTAATTGCTTTAAGTATTACACCTGAATATTTGAAGAAAATTAATTTGATTGATGAAGTCCCTGCTTCAACAGATCCTGTGCCACAATTAATGAGAAAAGCCCTTGAAAAAGTGGCCTTTTTACCCTTTGGTTTAATGGTTGATAAGTGGCGTTGGGAAGTGTTCAGTGGCGAAGTACAACCAGCTCAATACAATGAGGCTTGGTGGAAATTGCGTGAACAGTATCAAGGTATTAAAGCGCCAGCAGAGCGTCCAGCAGATGCCTTTGATCCCGGTGCAAAATATCATGTTCCAGGTAACACACCCTATGCACGTTATTTCTTAGCGCATATTCTTCAATTTCAATGGCACAGAGATCTATGTCGCGGTATGGGTTATGAAGGACCACTTTACCTTTGCTCCATTTATGGAAACAAAGAGGCTGGTGAAAAGATCAATAAAATGTTTGAAATGGGGGCTTCACGTCCTTGGCCTGAAGCTTTAGCCGTGATCAGCGGTACAGGCGAAATGGATGCTGGCGCAGTGATTGAATATTTTGAACCCTTAAAAGCATGGTTAGATAAACAAAACGAAGGCAAAAGCTGCGGTTGGTAGTTTTTATGCCACTCAAACCTCTGTTTTGAGGTGATCTATACCAAGAGTACACCAGATTTTATTGAATAAGATCTGGTGTTCTTCCATCTTTTTAACCTCATTCTCGTTGAAGACTGGTGATTACTGTTCTATTTTTGACGGAATTGACCGGGAGTTTTCTGCATCAATTTTAAAAACCAACGATGAAATGATCGCGTTTCACTAAACCCTAATTGCTGACTAATCTGATAAAGCCTTTGCGAGGAATATTTCAGATAATGTTTAGCCTGATTCAATCTGACGCTATCCAGTATCTGTTGAAAACTTACCCCTTCAGCATGTAATTTTCTTTGAAGTGTTTTGGCACTCATCCCCATACTTTCTGCCACATCTTGCTGGCGAAATAATCCAGAGAATAGATTTTTTAGAATAAATTGCTCTGTCTGCTCAATCAGTGTTGCAGGCTTTTGCATCGCATTCAATTGTTCATTGGCATGAGTTTCTAAAGTGTTGAGAAGTTGTTTATTGCCATGATGCAACGGGTAATCCAACAGGCGCTTTTCAAAGAAAATACTGTTGGTTCTTTGATTAAATAACACGGGACAATTGAATAGCTTTTGATATTCTTGTTGCTGAAGTTTCACTGGTGGTTTTCTACAAAAATGTACCTTAACGGGAGCCGTTTTTTTATTGGCTAGATAATGTGCAAAATTTACCCAAGACGCTAAACAATTATCAATCATATGACGACAGACCAAGGCATTGCTATACAAACAATCCCAGCTTATTTTAAAGCAATCTCCTTCCTGATCGAAGGAAGTGAGCCCCATATCTCCCACCAATTTTTCAAAGGATGGAATTTTACTAATGGCTTCTCCCAAGGTTTCGCAATTCATACTAATAAAGCCTAACACACTATAGGAACTTGGCTGCACAAATTGCGCGGTGTGCAAACCAAATAAAGGATCTTTAGAGACGCTAATCAGAGCACTTAACAATTGTTGAAATTTAATACCAGAAATCGCATGGCTGTTATCGTTTAAATAATCAGGGTGGATTTCTAAGCTTTGCAATAGGTAGTCGGTGGCAATTTGCTGTTCTGTGGCCAATTGTAAATACTGATTGATGACGGAAACAGAAACTTGCCCTAGCTGACTTTTATCCTGACTGAGGGAAAAAATGGTTCGATTCATTTCATGATCGTTGCTTTGAGATTCGGGCATTATTGTATCCCCTGCTAATTTTTAACAAGACTCTTATCGATACTGTACGATTGAGTCATTGTCCTATTATGTCCCTAAAAGTGTCTTTTGTGGACATTTTTTTTCATTGCCGAGTTGCGTAACATGGTAGGTACTTATTTTTATAGAGGCAAGCAGGCATGAGACGTTGGAATGGTTGGGGTGATGAGGCTAACAGTATGGAGCTACCCACAATGGCCCATGAATTTTTAGC
>PCTP01000135.1:14503-15342 GCA_002770795.1 Gammaproteobacteria bacterium CG22_combo_CG10-13_8_21_14_all_40_8
GACATCGGTTTGTCAGAAGCCATCCATAAAGTGCCAGAGAGTCGAATTGATCCTGTCTTATTGAACCAATGCGCTACTTTAACCCTTGATAAAGAACAACGCTTGCGTCATGCCCGAGGGCAGTCTTTACCCGATTGGCTGGCCATGCGTAGCGGTGAAATCACCCTGTATCCCGATGCAGTTTGTTACCCTGAAAATCGCCAACAGGTTCAGCAAATATTAGCCTTCGCCCAAAAACACCAGTTTGAACTTATTCCCTATGGCGGTGGAACCAGTGTGGCTGGGCATATTAACCCCAGTCCCTCTACAAGAGCTGTGATCACTGTGGATATGGGGCATATGAATCGACTCTTAGAACTGGATGAAGTCAGTCAAATTGCCACCTTTGGGGCTGGTACTGCTGGGCCAATGGTTGAAGCCCTGTTACGCGCTAAGGGTTATACCCTGGGACATTTCCCCCAATCTTTTGAACTCTCCACTATTGGTGGCTGGATTGCCAGTCGATCCAGTGGTCAGCAATCATTGCGCTATGGACGAATTGAACAGCTCTTTGCAGGAGGTTTTTTAGAAACCTTCAATGGCACATTAGAATTACCTACATTTCCCGCTTCATCTGCTGGGCCTGATCTTCGAGAGATCATACTCGGCTGCGAAGGGCGTTTTGGGATTTTAAGCGAAGTTAAAGTACGAGTGACTAAGTTAGCAGAGAAAGAAGATTTTTATGTGATGTTTTTTCCCAGTTGGCAACATGCGGTGAACTTTTGTCGTGAAATTGCTCAACAAAAAATTTCCCTTTCCATGTTAAGGGTGAGCAATGCCACAGAAACACAAACCCAGTT
>PCTP01000135.1:15405-15657 GCA_002770795.1 Gammaproteobacteria bacterium CG22_combo_CG10-13_8_21_14_all_40_8
CGCTGAGTCTAAGTGCATGTTGACCTTTGGCATCACCGGTTCTAAAAAACAAGCAGCTTCCAGTTTATCTCAAGTCAATCGCCTTAAAAAACAATTTAAAGGAATTGCAACAGGCACCATGTTGGGAAAACGTTGGGCTAAAAATCGTTTTCAATTGCCCTATTTGAGAGAAGCGTTGTGGAAGATGGGTTATGCCGTGGATACCCTTGAGACAGCGACGGATTGGAAGAATGTCGATAATTTACTCGAAAA
>PCTP01000135.1:15684-15944 GCA_002770795.1 Gammaproteobacteria bacterium CG22_combo_CG10-13_8_21_14_all_40_8
AGATCCTGAGCATGAAAAAGTGCATGTATTTACTCATTTATCTCATGTGTATTCACAAGGATGTAGCCTGTACACCAGTTATTTATATCGTTGCGGCAATGATTATTCAATCACACTAGAGCGTTGGAACAAAATTAAACAGGTGGCAAGTCATTGCATTGTTAACAATGGTGGCACTATTAGTCATCAACATGGCGTGGGAAAAGATCATGCCCCTTATTTATCTGTGGAAAAAGGTGAGTTGGGCATGGCTGTGTTAA